>JBBQKT010000053.1:0-13661 GCA_038327205.1 Burkholderiales bacterium
CGACGTGATGAAGATGGTGAAGGAGAACGAAGTCAAGTTTGTCGACTTCCGCTTCACCGACACCCGCGGCAAGGAGCAACACGTCACCGTGCCCGTGTCGCATTTCGACGATGACAAATTCAGCGCCGGCCACGCCTTCGACGGCTCGTCGATCGCGGGCTGGAAGGGCATCGAAGCCTCGGACATGCTGCTCATGCCCGATCCGAACACCGCCAACATCGACCCCTTCTTCGAGGAAACCACGCTGCTGCTGACCTGCGACGTGCTCGAACCGGGCGACGGCAAGGCCTATGACCGCGACCCGCGTTCCATCGCCCACCGCGCCGAGGCGTACCTGAAATCCTCGGGCCTGGGTGACACGGCCTACTTCGGTCCCGAGCCAGAGTTCTTCATCTTCGACGACGTGCGCTGGAACACCGACATGTCGGGCACGTTCTACAAGGTCGACGAATACGAAGCGCCGTGGAACAGCGGCAAGAAGCTCGAAGGCGGCAACAAGGGTCACCGTCCGACGGTCAAAGGCGGCTATTTCCCGGTGCCCCCGGTCGACAGCATGCAGGACATGCGCGCCGAGATGTCGCTGATCCTCGAATCGCTGGGCATCCCGGTCGAGGTGTTCCACCACGAGGTGGGCGGCGCCGGCCAGAACGAGATCGGCACCAAGTTCAGCACGCTGGTGCAGCGCGCCGACTGGTGCCAGCTGCTCAAGTACGTGGTGCACAATGTCGCCAATGCCTACGGCAAGACCGCCACGTTCATGCCCAAGCCCCTGGTCGGCGACAACGGCTCCGGCATGCACGTGCACCAGTCGATCTGGAAGGACGGCAAGAACCTGTTCGCAGGCGACGGCTATGCCGGCCTGTCGGACTTCGCGCTGTACTACATCGGCGGCATCATCAAGCACGCCCGCGCGCTGAACGCGATCACGAATCCTGGCACCAACAGCTACAAGCGGCTGGTCCCGGGCTTTGAAGCCCCGGTGAAGCTGGCCTATTCGGCCAAGAACCGCTCGGCCTCGATCCGCATTCCGTACGTGGCCAACCCCAAGGGCCGCCGCATCGAAGCGCGTTTCCCGGATCCGCTGATGAACCCCTACATGGGCTTCGCCGCGCTGATGATGGCCGGCCTGGATGGCGTGGAAAACAAGATCCATCCGGGCGAAGCCGCCACCAAGGATCTGTATCACCTGCCGCCTGAAGAAGACGCGAAGATCCCGACCGTTTGCCACAGCCTCGACCAGGCGCTCGAATATCTGGACAAGGACCGTGCCTTCCTGCTCAAGGGCGGCGTGTTCACCGACAGCTATATCGACGCCTACATCGAGCTGAAGATGCAGGAAGTGACCCGCTTCCGCATGGCCACGCACCCGATCGAGTTCGACATGTACTACGCGCTGTGATGAGCACGGGTGGCGCGCGTGAGAGTGTTCACGCCGCGCTGCCCGGTGCTGCACCGCATTGCAAGGGACGGCTTCGGCCGTCCTTTTTCGTGGCGGCGAAGCGAAATACCTTTCGGCCACAATCGATGCATGCTGATTCCCCGTTTCGCCGCTCTCATCCTTCTGGCCGCCTGTCACGGCGCCATGGCGCAATCGCCGTCGATGGTCTATCGCTGCCCCGGCCCGCCGGTGTTGTACACCGATGCGCTGTCGGCCAAAGAGGCGCAGGAGAAGGGTTGCCGCACGATCGAAGGCACGCCGATCACGGTGCTGCAGTCCCCCAAGCCACGCCCGCCTTCAAGTTCGGCCGCAACAACCGGGGCCAACACTGATGGCGGCCGTATCGATGCCAACCAACAGCGCACACGCGACGCCGAACGCCGCCGCGTCTTGGAGGCTGAGTTGCGCGAAGCCGAGGGCCGGCTGGCCATTGCACAAAGTGAATACGCCGGTGGCAATGCCGAACGGCAGGGCGGTGAAGGCCGCAACTATCAAAAATACCTCGACCGCATGGCCGAGCTCAAGGCCAGCGTCAACCGGCAAGAATCCGACATCCAGGCACTCAAGCGCGAAATCAGCAAGCTGCCTTGAGTCCGACGTTGAAGCAGATGGCGCGGCCGCCGCAGGAACCCTATGAACGACAGCAGCCGCAAAACCACCAATTTCGACACCTTCGACATGCTGGCCACCATGGTGGCCGTCGTGCAGCCGGACGGCGAATGCTTGTTCGCCAATGCGGCGTTCGAAAACGTGATGCGGCTGTCGCGCCGCGCCGTCCAGCGCAGCAATCTGTTCGACTGGTTTGCCGATGCCAGCCGGCTCAGCGATACCGTCAGCGGCGTGGCCCGCAACGCCTATTCAAGCAGCCGTTTCGAGGCCTTGCTGCGCTGTGGCAGCAGCCGCGCCCACGAAGAGCTCTTGCCCGTCCATGTGATCGTGTCGCAGATGGATACCGACCAGCAGGTCTTGGTCGAGCTGATCGAAAACTCCCAGCAAACCCGCCAGGACCGCGAGGAGCGCACCCTCGACCAGGTGCAGGCCACCAAGGAGCTGACCCGCAACCTGGCGCATGAGATCAAGAACCCGTTGGGCGGCATCCGCGGTGCGGCGCAGTTGCTGGCCATGGAGCTAGATTCTGAAGAGTTGACCGAATACACCCAGGTCATCATTCACGAGGTGGATCGGCTGCAGGTGCTGGTGGACCGGTTGCTGGCCCCGCATCGCCATGCCCAGGTGGTCGGCGATGTGAACATCCATGAAATCTGCGAGCGAGTGCGGGCGGTCATTCAGGCCGAGTACCCGCGCGGGCTGGTGTTCGACCGCGATTACGACACCTCCCTGCCCGATTTCCGGGGCGACCGCGAACAACTGATTCAGGCCGTACTGAACATTGTTCAAAACGCTGCCCAGGCGCTGCAAACCCGTATTGCGACCGGTGACGCCGTCATCACCCTGCGCACCCGGGTGGCCCGTCAGGTAACGATTGGTAAGCAGCGCTGGCGCTTGGCATTGGAATTGCATATAGAGGACAACGGCCCCGGTGTGCCGGCGGAGATTCGAGACCGCATCTTCTTTCCCCTGGTGTCGGGGCGGGACGGTGGTTCAGGCTTGGGGCTCACGCTGGCGCAAACCATTGCGCAACAGCATCAAGGCATGATTGATTGCGACAGTGAACCGGGCCGGACCAACTTCAGAATTACCTTGCCTCTGCCCTGAATTCCCTGAGCTGCGACAGCAGAAAGCCTCTCCGCATGAAATCCATTTGGGTTGTTGACGACGACCACTCCATCCGTTTTGTGCTCGAAAAAGCCTTGAGTCGCGAAGGCCTGCCGGTCCGCACCTTCAGCAACGCCCGCGATTTGCTCGCCGCGCTGGAAGACGACAGTCCCGTGGTGCTGGTGTCCGACATCCGCATGCCCGGCGGTTCGGGCCTTGAACTGCTGGCCAAGGTCAAGCAAAAGCTGCCCAACCTGCCGGTCATCATCATGACCGCCTACTCCGACCTCGACAGCGCCGTCTCGGCCTTCCAGGGCGGGGCGTTTGAATACCTGCCCAAGCCTTTTGATCTGCCGCGCGCGGTCGAATTAATTCGCCGCGCCCAGGAAGAAAGCCTGCGCGAGGCAGTGGCCGAAGAAGCAGCCGCGCAAGTGCCCGAAATGCTCGGCCAGGCCCCGGCCATGCAGGACGTGTTCCGCGCCATCGGCCGCTTGAGCCAAAGCCATGTGACCGTGCTGATCACCGGCGAGTCCGGCTCTGGCAAGGAGCTGGTCGCGCGTGCCTTGCACAAGCACAGCCCGCGTTCGGAAGGCCCTTTTGTCGCCATCAACACGGCCGCCATCCCCAAAGATCTGCTCGAATCCGAGCTGTTCGGCCATGAGCGGGGCGCCTTCACCGGCGCGCAAGCCACCCGGCGTGGGCGCTTTGAGCAGGCCGACGGCGGCACGCTGTTTCTGGACGAAATTGGCGACATGCCGCTGGAGCTGCAAACCCGCTTGCTTCGCGTGTTGTCCGATGGCCAGTTTTACCGCGTGGGCGGCCACAGCCCGCTGCGCAGCAATGTGCGCGTGATCGCTGCCACCCACCAAAACCTTGAAGAGCGGGTGCGCCAGGGCGCGTTTCGCGAAGATCTGTTCCACCGCCTGAACGTCATTCGGCTGCGCCTACCGGCGCTGCGCGAGCGGCGCGAAGACGTGGCCGTGCTGGCCCGCTTTTTCTTGCAGCGCAGCGCCACCGAGCTGGGTGTAGAGACCAAACGCCTGAGCGAAGCGGCCTTGGTGCGGCTGGTGAACTTTGACTTTCCCGGCAATGTGCGGCAGCTCGAAAACATCTGCCACTGGCTCAGCGTGATGGCACCCAGCCAGGTGGTCGAGGCCAAGGATTTGCCGCAGGAGTTGCTGGACACCGCGCCGGTGACGGCTTATTCGACGCCGCCCATCGCGTCCGAAGCGCCGCTGCCTTCGGCGGCCGTCACATCAGCTGCCGCTGCTGCCGCTGCTGCACCGGCGCTGCCAAGCTTCGGTGCCGGCCCGGATGCCTGGGTGGCCGAGATGGCCCGCGAGGCCCGCCGCCTGCTGACCGCCGGCGAGCCCGATGTCTGGGATGCGCTGACCCGCCGGTTCGAGGCCAGCCTGATCTTGACAGCGCTCGACGTCACCCGTGGCCGCCGCATCGAAGCGGCGCAAAAGCTGGGCATCGGCCGCAACACCATCACCCGCAAGATTCAGGAGTTGGGCCTGGACGTGTGATGAGCGCCCGTTGATGCGCAAGATCAACGGCGCTCGATAGCGCTCACCACCGGGCGCCCGGCGCGGCGGCGCAGCCCCGCCAGCAGCCCCAAGCCGGCCAGCAGGCTGGCCCAGGTGGCGGGCTCGTGAACGGCGGAGGCCAGAAAGTCGTGGCCGCTCTGGCCCACCGTGTTCAAACCAGCCACCGAGGGCGCGAGCTTGAAGTAGGCCGTGTGCATGAAGTCGGCGGTGGCACCGTGGGGCAAGTCTGGAGGGGTGTTGGAGTTCGCCTGGGCGAACAGAGCCAGATTGCCGGTGAAGCTGAGTTCTCGGCCGATTGCGGTGTTCAGGGTCAGGGAATAGACGCCGGTCGACATATAGCGTGGGTTCCATTGCAACTCTGTTTGTTGGCCGGTGGTGTTGTCTTGCAGGCGCGCCAGCGCTGTGGCGAAGGCGTAGGTGGGCGGCGTGCTGCCGGTGGGAAATGGCGAGATGTGCCCATTGATCGCGAAGTCGAGGCGGTAGGCGACGGGAGCGCCCAGCGCCAGGCCGGCACCGCTGACAGCGATGGTGTCCATGAAGGTGATGGACGCGTAGGCATTGGACAGCCCGGCGATGCCCGGCCCCGAGGGGTAGTAGGCGCTGGTGAACGCCCTCAGCACGCCGATCTCGCCCGCCACGCTGGCACCCGCCTGACCGCCCGTGCCCACGCGGGCCGACACGTCCAAGGTCTGCGGCAGCAGGGCCCTGGGGTCGGTGATGAAGAAGCTCAGCGATTGGTTGCTGTCGGCATCCGGGGCGACGCTGTAGGCAGCGGCTTGGGTCGAGGCGCTGAGCCGGTAGGGCTGGGCGTGGGCGGGCAGCCAGGCAGCTGCCACCAGCAGCGCGGCCGACCCGCCGTGGGCGGCCTTCATGCGCAGGCCTCGGCCACCACCGCGCCGCGCCGGAGCAGCAACAGCAGCAACAGCAACAGCGGCGAAGTCGCCAAGCCCAAACCCGACAATGCCCAGCTTGCAGGCCCGGGCCCGGCCCAGCAGGCAAGCGATGGCACGGACGGCAGCGGGCGGGCGCCGAGTTGACGCAGATGAAAAGGCGGTTGACATCTTGGACTCCAGACTTGGATGGGTGCGCTGAACTGCGGTCTGCACTCGGCGTACAGATGCATACGCAGAACGCGCTGCCATCCGGCCAACCGGCGTCAAAAAAATCTCGGTGAGCTGCTAACCGTGCAGGCCGGTGAAGCCCCTGGGCCAGGGCTGGCCCAAGGCACGTTGCCATTGCGCAGCGCCCCGAACCTGCTCTTGTTGGGCTTGCGAGGCACGGCCGGCCCTGGCCAGCCAGGCAGCGCGCATCAAGGCGGTGTCTGCCTGGGCGAGATCGGCCGCTGCGGGGCTGCGTGCCCGTTGCTGCCAGGCGGCCAAGCCGGCCTCCAGTGCCGCTGCCGCAGCGCCATCGCTCGGTTGCTGCAAGGCCTGCAGCCACAGCAGGTGGAGCGCCGCGCGTTGTGCGGGCATGCTGTTGGCGCTTTGGGCCTGCACAAAAATCAAGTGAGCCTGAGTCAGCAGCGCCTGCGCCTGCGCCGCGTCGCCCGCGCGGCCTCGCCAATGCAGAGCCAGCGCGCGCGACTGAAGCAGGTCGGCGTACATGGTGTTGTTCTGAAAACCCGGCAGGCCTTGCGAATTAGCCTGGGCCAGACTCAAGCTACTCAACGCCTCGTCGACCTGCCCGGCACCCAGCAGCAGCTCGGCCAAGACCCAGCGGCCGCGTTCGCGCAGCCACGTGGGCTGCGGATACTTGGCATCAAAGAAGGCTTGGCCCTGGCGCGCCAGCGGCACACCTTCGGCATACCGCCCACCGGCGCGCAGCAGCTTGGCGAGGGTGAGTCGTTGCAGGCTCAACACATCGTCACCCGCCGCCGCCCGTCCGTCAGCTTGGGCAAGATTGCTGCGCTGCAGCTCGATGGCCTGCGTGTGTTCGCCCAGCTCGCTCAAGGCTTGTGCCCACAGGGCTCGGGCCTTGATGGTTCGGTCATGTGCGGGGCCGAGGTGGCGCTCCATGGCAGGCAGCAGGTCGGCCAGAACGGCGGCCGTTGGCGCGAATTCGGCCAGTGCGTATTGGGCGCGAGCCAAGTTGTAGCGGTCGGCCAGCGCATCGGTCATTTCATAGCCCGGCACCGCCCGCGCGCCCTCGATCACTGCACTGAATTGCTCACGCGCCTCGGCGTAGCGGGCTTGATCCAGCAGCACATTGGCGAGCACGCTGCGCAGCTTGAGTTGCTGGACTGCAGCCGGGCCCTGCAGACCGAGCAGGGGTGCGATGGCTGGCTTGAGCAGGGCTTCGGCCTGCGTGGTGTCGCCTTGCTCCCGGGCCATCCAGGCTAGCATTTCCAGGATCGGCAAGCGCCAACGATGCTCGCTGCCGAACGCCGCCTCGGCGCGCGCCAGCGTCAGGCGGGCAGCCGCCCGGGCCGCGTCGAACTGCATCTCTTCCTTGAGCAGCTCAAACAGCAGGAACTGCGCATCGATGGCGTCTTCGGTCTCAAGCTGGCCCAGGCTGGCGTAAAGGCTCAAGGCCTGTTCGAGCTGAAGGCGGGCCGGGACATTGGCGCCCAGGGTGATGTAGATGCGACCAATCTCGCGCTGCAGGTCGGCGCGCGCTGCCGGTTGGTCTTGCAGTTCGGCCTGCACGCGCACGGCGCCATGGTCGAGCAAGGCACGGGCCGTCACTTCGCGCCCGCGTGCCAACTCGGGCCGGCTGGCATCGAACAGTTGCACCAGAAAACGCTGCACCGCCTGCGCACGCTGCGTCTGGGCGCGGGCTTGGCCGGCCTGCCACAAGGCCGTCGCCAGGCCCAGGCTCAGCGCCAGCAGCACGCTGATCGCCGCACCCACGGGCAGCCGATTGCGCCGAATGAAGCGGCCCGCCAGATAGGCCCGGCCGCCCCGGCGCGCAAGCACCGGCTGCAGGTCGAGATAGCGCAACAGATCGGCCGACAGACTCTCGGCGCTGGGGTAGCGCTGCGCGGGGTCGAGCGCCATGGCGCGGGCCACGATGGCATCCAGATCACCCGCCAGATCGTGGCGCCACTGCGGGCTTGGCGCCACTTCGCTGGGCGGCGACACCCGTGCCTTCGCCAGCTGCAGAGCCAAAGGCAGGGTCGAGCGGCGGTCCAGCACATAGGGCCGCTGGTCGGTGAGCAGTTCGTACAGGACGACCCCGACGGCATACACATCGGACGTGGCCGCCAAAGGTAAGCCGGCCAATTGCTCGGGCGACGCGCCGTCGGGCGTGCACGCCGCGCTGGCGGTGGCGGTGGCGGCGCTGCGTGGGCTGCCACTCGCGGCTTGCATGTCGCTCTTGCCAGTGCCCCTGCCTTGGCCCTGGGCAATGCCGAAGTCGAGCAGCTTGACCTGGCCCTCGGGCGTGACCAGCAGGTTGGAGGGCTTCAGGTCGCGGTGGATCACAAGCCGCCCATGGGCGAAGCTCAGTCCACTCAGCACCTGCAAAAACAGCACCAGACGCCGGCGCAGCGACAGGCCCAGTCGCTGGGCATGGACGGTGATCGGCTGGCCGGCGATCAACTCCATGGCCAGATAGGGCTGACCCTGCTCGGTGATGCCGGCGTCGTACAAGCGGGCGATGTTGGGATGTTCCAACTGGGCCATCACATCGCGCTCCTGGGCGAATCGGGCAGCCATCGCAGCTGCAGTCTCGAGGCCCAGCAAGGGCAGCTTGAGCGCCACTTCGCGCACCACCCCCTGGGTTTGCTCAGCCCGCCACACGGTGGCCATACCGCCTTGCCCGACCAGCCCGATCAGGCGGTAGCTGCCCAGTCTGTCGCCCGGCTGAGGCGCCCAGCGGCTGGCGGCCAAGGCGGCGTCCAGCAAGGCAGCATCGGGCAGGCTGAGGCCGACCGGGTCGGCCGTTTGCGCGCCGGCATGGGCGGCCAGCATGCGTCGCAAAGCGTCTGCCAGCGCGGGGTTTTGCAGGGCCAAGGCTGCACACAGGGGCTCATGGCCGGCAGCCGGCATCGCCATCGCCTCGTCGAACTTGGCCGACAGCGCCGGCCACAGCTGCGCGTCAATGCGGGGCGCGCCGGTGGAGGCGGGCGGGTTAGCGGGAACAGCTGCTTGCTTCATGGCCGGTACATACGGAGTTGGGTGCCAATTCCGGCCAGCTCGGCTCAGGGCGCCTGCATTTCCAGCAACAAATAGGCACGCGCCTTGTCCCACATTCGGCGCACGCTGCGCTCGCTCACGCCCAGGGCCTGACCGACTTCCACATCGGTATAGCCACCGTAGAACCTCAGCTCGACCAGCTCGGCGAGCGCTGGATCCAGGGCTTCCAGCGCGGCCAGCGCACGCTCCAGCGCCAGCACCGATCCCTGCTGCGCAGCGCCATCGGGCACTTGGTTGAGAAAACCGGTGTCGAAAGTGACCTGCTGCAGGTCGCCACCACGGCGCTCGGCCTGTTGGCGGCGCACAAAGTCGATCACGATATGCCGCATCGCCTTGGCGGCGTAGGCGTAGAAATGCTTGCGGCTTTGCAGGCTGGGCAAGGCACCGGCCACAAAGCGCAAATAGCTCTCATGCACCAGGGCCTGGGTGTCGAGCAGCGTGGGTGCTTGATGCACCCGCAGCCTTGCCCGCGCGATCTTGAGCAACTCAGGGTACAGCGCGGCATAGGCCAGCTCGCCGGCCTGAACGTCACCCCTGTGGGCGAGTTCAAGCAACTGCGTCAATGAGGCGGTGTTGGACATCGCGCGCAGTGTCGCATTCAGGCGGGCAGGGCGGCGCGGCGGGTGCGCAGTGCCAGGGCGATCTGTTGGTGATGACGGGTTCAGGCCAGGGCGACCAACACCTGTTCACCGTCGATGCGCACGGCATGGGCGCGCACCGAATGCTCGGGCGCTTCCAGGCATTCGCCGGTGGCGAGGTCGAAGTGGTTTTTATAGATCGGCGAGGCCACGACCAGGCGTTCGCCCAGATTGCCCAGCAGGCCGCGTGAGAGCACGCTGGCACCAGACTTCGGGTCCACGTTATCGATGGCAAAAAACCGGTCTTCACCCAGCCGGAACACGGCCACATGGCGGCCGTCCACCAGGGCGCAGACCCCGGTGTCGGGCAGGATGTCGGCCGTCGCGCAGACGGCGGTCCAGCTGAGGGTGGCGGTGCTCATGCCAAGGCTCCTGCGCGGGCTGTTTCTTCGGCGCGTTCTTCAAGGTTTGCCGGGCGAATCTGCCCGCGCTCCTCGACGAAGACGATGTGTTCATCCGCCTTGTCGCTGTTGACGAAGCTGCGAAAGCGCTGGCGCACGGCGGGGTCGGTGACGGCGGTCTTCCACTCGCACTGGTAGGTGTCCACCACATGGGCCATCTGTGCCTCTAGTTCGGCGGCGAGTCCGAGGCTGTCGTCCACCACCACGGCCTTCAGATAGTCGAGCCCGCCTTCGAGGTTGTCGCGCCAGGTGCTGGTGCGCTGCAGCCGGTCGGCGGTGCGGGTGTAGAACATCAGGAAGCGGTCGATCAGGCGAATCATCTGGGCCTTGTCCAGATCGGCAGCGATCAGCTCGGCGTGGCGCGGCTTCATGCCGCCGTTGCCGCAGACATACAAGTTCCAGCCTTTTTCGGTCGCGATGATGCCGACGTCCTTGCCCTGCGCTTCGGCGCATTCCCGTGTGCAGCCCGACACCCCGAACTTGATCTTGTGTGGCGTGCGCAGGCCCTTGTAGCGGTTCTCCAGTTCAATCGCCAGGCCGACGCTGTCGCCGACGCCGTAGCGGCACCAGGTCGAGCCCACGCAACTTTTCACCGTGCGCAGTGACTTGCCGTAGGCATGGCCGCTCTCGAAACCAGCGGCGATCAATTCCTCCCAGATGGCGGGCAGTTGCTCGACCCGCGCGCCGAACAGATCAACCCGCTGGCCGCCGGTGATCTTGGTGTAAAGCCCGTACTTCTTGGCCACCTGACCGACGGCGATCAGGCCGTCGGCGGTCACCTCGCCGCCGGGCATCCGGGGCACAACCGAGTAGCTGCCGTCCTTCTGGATATTGCCCAGGTAGTAGTCGTTGCTGTCCTGCAGGCCGGCCAGTTCTTTCGTCAGGATGAAGTCGTTCCAGCACGACGCCAGCACGCTGGCCGCCACCGGCTTGCAGATGTCGCAGCCCAGGCCCTTGCCGTGGCGGGCCAGCAGGTCGGCAAAGCTGCGGATCTCGCCCACGCGCACCAGGTGGTAGATTTCCTGGCGCGAATAGGCAAAGTGCTCGCAAAGGTGGTTGTTGACCGCCATGCCCAGCTTGGCCATCGCCCCCCTCATCACCTGCGTCACCAGGGGTACGCAGCCGCCGCAGGTGGCACCGGCTTTCGTGCAGGCCTTCAGCGCGCCAACCGTCACGGCACCGTCGCCGACGGCGGCGCAGAGCTGGCCTTTGGTGACGTTGTTGCAGGAGCAGATCTGCGCGCTGTCGGGCAGCGCGTCCACACCCAGGCCCGGCTTGGCCTTGCCATCGCTAGACGGCAGGATCAAGAACTCCGGGTCGGCGGGCAGGGCGATGCCGTTGAGTGCCATTTGCAGCAGGGTGCCGTATTCCTCGGCGTCGCCCACCAGCACCGCGCCCAGCAGCTGCTTGCCATCGGCGCTGACCACGATTTTTTTGTAGATCTGGCGCAGCTCGTCGGTGTAGCTGAAGCTGCGGCTGTGCGGCGTCTTGCCCTGGGCATCGCCGATGCTGGCAACGTCCACGCCCATCAGCTTGAGCTTGGTGCTCATGTCGGCGCCAACAAAGGCAGCGTCAGTCTGTCCTGCGATGTGCTTTGCCGCCACGCGCGCCATCTCGTAGCCGGGCGCCACCAGGCCGAACACCTGCTCGTTCCACGACGCGCATTCGCCGATGGCATAAACGTTGTGGTCGCTGCTGCGGCAAGTGCTGTCGATGACGACGCCGCCGCGCGGGCCAATGGCCAGTGCGCACTGGCGGGCCAGCTCGTCGCGTGGGCGAATGCCGGCCGAGAACACGATCATGTCGGTCTCTAGCCAAGTGCCGTCGGCAAACACCATCCGGTGGCGCGCGGTGGCGCCGTCGGTGATCTCGACCGTGTTGCGGCCGGTGTGCACCTGCAAGCCCAGCGCCTCGATCTTTTGGCGCAGCACCCGGCCGCCGCCCTCGTCCACCTGCACCGTCATCAGCCGGGGCGCGAACTCGACGACATGGGTCTCCAACTTCATGTCGACCAGCGCCTTCGCGCATTCCAGGCCCAGCAGGCCGCCGCCAATCACCACGCCGCTCTTCGACCGGGCCCCCGAGGCCGTCATCGCCTCCAGATCTTCAATCGTGCGGTAGACATGGATGTGCGGCCGATCCCTCCCCGGCACGGCAGGCACAAAGGGGAAGGAGCCGGTGGCCAGCACCAGCTTGTCGTATGACAGCACTTCGCCCTCCAGCGTGGTGACGGTGTTGTTGCGCCGTTCGATGGACGCGGCCTTGGCGGCCAGGCGCAGGCTGAAGCCGGTGCGCTCGAAGAAACCTGGCTCGACCAGGCTCAGTTCATCGGCCGTCGTGCCCGAGAAGAATGAGGACAGATGGACCCGGTCGTAGGCGGGGCGGGGCTCCTCGCACAGCACGGTCACCTGGGCATCGCGCAGGCCGGTGTCAGCCAATGCTTCGAGGAATTTGTGGCCCACCATTCCGTGGCCGATGACGATGATCTGCATGGCTTCCTTGCTGACGAAGAACCGCCGAGCAGCCAGACAAAAAAGTCAGGCACCTTGGGCGGACACCGGCTGGGGCGTGATGCCCTTGCTGGCGTGGTTGACGGGTATCCGCTATGTCACACGCCTGATTGCGTCCGACTTCGCGGGACCTTCGCCGCCGTTGGCGATGATCTTGATCGAGTCACAGCGGTCATTCACCGATGCGTTGATCCGTTCAACGCAAGCGACGTGCCAGCTCAAACATGGCGATATCCAGCCTGCACGGCAGCATAGGCACCGAGGTCGTGCCGATCGCGGCCGCTGCCGCACCAGTGCGGCGCGTCGGCTCATGCTGATGTGGTGCGTTGAGATTTTGAAAAACTCGCCTTGCGGGTTGTGCGAAGAGCGCAGGAGGGCAGCCAAGCCTGCTGCTCCGTGTCCCCCGGCCCGAGTACGGCCCTCCTCCTTGACCTGCGCATCAGACTTAGCTGCCCTCCTGCCCTCCTGCCCTCCTGCTCGCGCAGTGTTTCGCGCCACTGGGTTGCTCGCCTCAACACAGCGGTGGATGAGTCGGGAGGCGGGCGTGCGCTCTTGCGGAGGTCAATGAGGAGGGCCGTATTCCGGGCCGGGGGACACGTAGCAAGGGCGTACGCCCGCTCCCCGGCGACGAAACCTTCCGACGAAATTTCGGGGTCACAACTTTTAAGTCACGCTGCGATATCCCGCGCCGCCCAATCGACAAGCTGGCTCACTCGGGCCACCGTCAGGCCCGGTTCAGCAGCTAGCGCAGGCATTTTCGGTGTGGGCCCCATACAGCGCCGCCTCGTCGCTGTGGCGCTCAGTAGGTAGTCGGCCCTTCAGGTCTTGTCCAGCCAAACGCCCAAGCCCTGCGCATTCAGCTCGATATCCATCGCCAGCACCTCGTGCTGCTGCGCCAGCGGCAGCGGGCAGGCATGGGTCACCAGCCGCTGCGAATAGCCCTGCCACAGCCCCGCCTTGAGCTGTTCATGCCGATCCGGCGCTGTGCGCAGCGCCACACCCAGCGCGGCCATGTCGTCGATCTGGGCGAGCAGCAAGTCGGCCAGCCGCTGCACATCCGTTACCCGGCCGTAGTGCGTCAGATACATCGCCTGCGGCTCGGCGGCGAGCATCCGTTCAATCGACGCTTTTAGCGCGGGCGGGTCGAACTGCACCGGCGTGCTGGTCGGCAGCGCCCAGGCGCCGTGGGTGTCGTTGTCGAACTCGCGGTAGCTCAGGCCAAAGGTGTCGCCGGTGAACCAGCCGCGGGTTTGTGCATCCCAGATGCAGTGG
>JBBQKT010000054.1:0-13604 GCA_038327205.1 Burkholderiales bacterium
CGGCGTGAGCAGGGTGCGAACCAGCGGCAGCATATTGGCGCGGCTGGGGCGCTGCGCACCCGCGCTGACGGTCAGATCGGCGAGGCCGCGGCCCGGCATCAGCGGCAACAGGGTGGCGGTGTTGGCGACCGGCAAGTTGCCGAACCGGCGCAAGTCGAGGCGCAAGCCCAGCTCCGCCGGCACCGAGCTCGCCAGCACCCGGCCTTGCGGGTCAAGCACCGCCACCGTGCGCAGAAAAGACTGCCCTGCCAGCGCGGTACTCATCAAGGTTTGCAGCCTTGCCGGATCGCCATTGGGCTGCTGGGCCACACTTTCGCCCAGGGTGCGCAAGGTCAGCGCGGCAGACTCCACCGTCTGGGTGACTTGTTGCTCGAGCACGCGGGCCAGCAATTCGCCGTGGTCGCTTGCGGCATCGAGCGCTGCGTTGCGTTGGTAGGCCGCCAACGAGGCTGCGGCCAGCAGCACCGCGAGCGCGATCAAGCCGGCCAGCCCCTTCACCCACAGCATCGGGGCCCGCCCATTGCCGATGATGCTGCGATCGCTGCCGACGTCGACCCCGCCAGTGCCGATCGGCGTTTCGGTGAGCGAGGGAGGGAGGGTGGCGGCAGGCGGCATGGACTCAGTTCACCACGATGTCCGACAGGCCATGGCGCTTGGCAGCTACTTTTAGCCTGCCATCTTGCTTGATTCGCGCCACGAATTCATCGAGCCGGGCCAGCCAGGGCGCATCACCCTGCTTGACCGCATAGCCGTAGGGCAGGACGAAAAAAGGCTTGGGTGGCGAGACCAGGCGGGCCCAGTCGGCGTTGTCGAGCAGGCGGCGGCTGTAGGGGTAGTCGGTCATGAAGACATCGACCCGGCCGGCCTCAAGTTCTTGCTCGCGCGTGGTCGGCGGTTGCACCACGACCATCTGCGCCTGCTTCAGCGCAGCCCTCATCACCGGCTCCATGAAGGTGCTGCCTTGCACCGCCACCACCACGCCGGGCTGGTCGATGTCGCTCCACTGGCGCACGGTGCGGTTGGCCTGCGTCGTCACGCCGTAGATATCGCTTTGCATATAGGGCTGGGTGAAAGCCAGTTGCTCCTTGCGATTGGGCAGCATGCCGATGGCGAACATGGCGACGTCGCAGCGGCCAGTCTTCAGATCGTTGATCAACTGCGGGAATGACGATTCAACGTACTCGAGCCGGACCTTCAGGTCGCGCGCCAGTTCGGCCGAGAGATCGATGTCGATGCCACTGAGCTGCTGGGTGCGCGGGTTGCGGTGGGTGATGCCGTAGTAATCGGGCCAGATGCAGACGCGCACGCTGCCGCTGCTGCGCACCCGCTCCAGCGTTTGTGCCTGGGCAGCCGACATGCCTGTGGCAAGCAGCGCAATCAGCGCAAAAGGGACAAGAGGGGCAAGAGCGGCAAGAAGGCGGGGGAGGGAATTCGTCATGGCAGGCTCCAGGCTTGGGTTCAGTTCAGTTCAGCCAGCGCTTCGAAGCTTGGCGGCTGGGCATTGATACGGTCGCGAACGGCAATCAGCGCCAGCGCATGGTCGAGAAAGCAATTGACGACGCGCGGGTCGAAGGCCCGGCCGCGTTGGTCGGCCAGCATGCTCAGGGCCACGTCGTCGGGGAAGGCCTTGCGGTAGCAGCGGTCCATGGTCACGGCGTCGAAGAAATCAACCACCGCGACGATCCGTCCTGACAAGGGGATGGCCTCGCCCGCCAGTCCCGCCGGATAGCCGGTGCCGTCCCAGCGCTCGTGGTGCGTCAGCGCCACCTCGGCCGCCAGTTGAAAAAGCGGAATGCGCGAGCGGCCGAGAATCTCGGCGCCCATGACCGGGTGCTGGTTCATCGCCAGGCGTTCCTCGTCCGTGTAGCTGCCGGGTTTTTTCAAGACGCCGTCGGAGATGCCGATCTTGCCGACGTCGTGCATTGGCGCGGCGCGGCACAACATGCGCGCAAACGCGGCAGCTTCGCCCATGTGAGTGGCCAGCGCTTCGGCCAGATAGCCGATCCGCACCATGTGCACGCCGGTGTCGTCGTCGCGCAATTCGCCCGCCAGGGCCAGGCGCAACAGGGCTTCGTGATGGGCGCGGGTGACCTCGCGCAAGGCTTCATTGCGCTCGTGGTACATGCGGCCGAGGTCAGCGACGATGCGCTCCATCTGTGCGCCGGCGGCGTCGTCGAAAACATTGGTCTCGGGGCGGGCCAGGGTGGTCACGGTCATGTTCTTTCTTCGCTCAGACCGGCACCCAGAGGGCGGCGATGCAGTCGATCAGTTGCAAGGGGCTGAAGGGCTTGACGAGATAGGCATCGGCACCGGCCTGCAGGCCCGCCTCGCGGTCACGGGCCTGTCCCCGGGCGCTGAGCAACATCACATGCACGTCGGCCAGTGCCGGCAGCGCACGGATGCGGCGGCAGGCTTCCAGGCCGTCGAAGGCGCCGGGCATCATCACGTCGAGCAACACCAGATCAGGATCAATCGCCTGGGCCATCTCGACGGCGCTCTCTCCATCAGCGGCTTCGTGGATTTCGTATTCCTCGAACTCCAGCGTCATGCGTATCAGTTTGCGGATGTCGGCATGGTCATCAACGATCAGGATCTTCTTCATCACTCGGGCTCCGTCGCGCAGTCTTAGCGCATGGCTGGATTATCATATTTATCACTTATCATTTTCAAGCGCTATTTGACTCAGCCCGTTGAAAAATCGGCAAAAATGCGCAATGCCCGATACAAGCTTGATCTCCGACGCTGACCGCAGCGACTTCAGCACCATGGAAGTGGCCCGCCTGTTGGGCCTGGCGGTGCGCTCGGTTCAATTGATGGTGGACCGCGGCGAGTTGTCGGCGTGGAAGACCCCCGGCGGCCATCGCCGCATTGCCCGCAGCTCGGTCGAGGCCTGGTTGGCTGCGCGCAGCGGCCCGTCCGGCATCCGGGCGGCAGCACCGGCCCCGCCCGCCGCCACACCGGACAAGACGCGGGTGCTGCTGATAGAGGATTCGGTCCATTTCCAGAACCTGATCGCCTTGTTGATGGCGCAGCAGTTTCCGCAGGTCGAGCTCCATATGGCGCCCGACGGCATCGTCGGCCTGGCCATGTATGGGCAGTTGCAGCCGCAGTTGCTGATCGTCGACATCTTGCTGCCCGGCATCGACGGGGCGACCCTGATCACCAGCCTGCGCTCGCAGCCGCAGTTCGCGCGCAGCAAGCTGATCGTCGTCACCTCGCTCGACCAGGATCAGCGCCGGCCCTATGCCTTTGCGCTGGGTGGCGTGCCGGTGGTGCACAAGCCGCGGCTGGTGATGGATTTACCGCCGTTGCTGGCGCAGGCGCTCGACATGGCGCCGCCATGAATGCCAAACCCCGTGTGCTGCTGGTTGAGGACGATGCCTCGTTGCAGCGCTTTGTGGCCCTGGCGCTGGACGAGCTCGACATCGAACTGCAATGCTGTGCCGATGTCGAGCAGGCCCTGCAAGCGCTGGCCGACCGGCCCGCGCAGTTGATCGTGACCGATTTGATGATGCCGGGGCGCTCCGGCTTCGAGCTGATTGACATGCTGGCTGCCCAGCCGGCCTTGCGCGCCGGTGCCCGGCTGGTGGTGTTCAGCGCCGGCTTGACGCTGCCGGTGCGCGAGCGCCTGGCCGCTCAGGCGGTGGTCTGGCGCCTGCTCTCCAAACCCTGTTCGGTGGTGGATCTGGAGCGCTGCATCAGTGAAGGCCTTGGCCAGGCGCCGAGTCTGACGACACCGACCGCTGCGGCGCCCGAGGCCAGCGCTGACAGCGCCGCCATTGCGCAGTATTTCGGCGGCAACACCGCCCTCTACCTGGCCTTTCGAGCCCGTTGTCTGCAGCAATTTCAAGTCGATCTCCAACTTGGCGATGACGCTTGTGCCGCCACCGATGCGCCGGCGGTGCAGCGGCTGGCCCACAGCCTCAAAAGCGTGCTGCTGTCCTTGGGCCATGCGCCGGCTTCGGCGCTGGCCCGCCGCTTGGAGGACGCGGCCGAGCAGACGCTTTGGCCGCAGATGCTGGGCGGGTGGCATGAACTGCGCGTGGCGCTGGTTTCCGTGATTAATGATACGAAGAAATAGCACAATTATCATTTTAATCATTTGATAATTCGTTCATCGCAAACACCGGCCCACGCCGACCCGCCATGAACACCCAACTCGTCACCCTCGCAGCCCATCCGTCGCACATCTTCAGCGCGGGCCTGGCCAAAACGCAGGAGGTCTTGACCTTCCGGCTCGGCCATGAGGAATACGGCATCTCCCTGCTGTGCGTGCAGGAGATTCGCTCCTACCAAGCGCCGACCCGGCTGGCCGGTGCCGACGAGCATCTGCTCGGCGTCATCGATCTGCGCGGCGAGGTGGTGCCTTTGATCGACATGCGGCGCCGTTTTGGCCTGCCGACGATGGCGTTCAACGACCTCACCGTGATCATCGTCATCAGCCTTGGCGATCGTCGCGTCGGTGTGGTGGCCGATCAGGTCAACGATGTAGTGGCCCTGCTGCCCGAGCAGGTGCGGGCCATGCCGGCCCTGCGAGCCAGCGCCGACCAGCGCCATCTGGTGGCCATCGGCAGCGTCGGCACCCGCATGCTGGTGTTGCTGGACATCGAGGCGCTGCTGCGCAGCAGTGAACTCGGGCTGGTTAGAGCTCCGCTGCAATGAGCGACGCGCCCGGGGCGGCAACGCTGACTGGGCGAAAAAGCAACAGCCCTGTTGTTGCCAGCTCCGTACACCGCTGAAAAGCAGCCCGGTTGTCCGTCGTGTAAGCCGCACGTCGGTGCGCCAGCGCACCATTCATCACTGGTCTCGACATGCGAACTGGTGATCCAACAATGCTTCGCAGCACTTGCTGCGCCAGTTCCCCATGAAGGTTGACCATGAAAACCCAACATTCCCACGCCGCCGCGGCCTTGCGCACCAACCCCATTGAGCCGTCGGGGCCTGGCAGCTTTTTCTCACACCACGGCCCTTGGGCGTTGGGTGTGCGGCTGTTTCGCAGGCTGAGGTTTGCCTCAAAGGCGGGACTGATTTCGGTGGCCTTTCTGGTGCCGCTGCTGCTGTTGACGCTGGCCTATTTGCGCAGCAGCCAGGCCACGATTGCTTTCGCGCAACACGAGCTGGCCGGAGCCACCGCCATCGCCAAGCTCGAGCCCTGGTTGGTCGAGGTCCAGAAGCAGCGCCGGCTGGTGCTGTCAGGCCTCACGCCCAGCATTGATTGGGACGCCATCACCGGCCATCTCAAGCAGGTTCGCAGCCTGGTCGACAGCCTGCCGGACGGCTTGGATCTGCGCAGCGAAATGGCCAAGGTCGAGCAGCAGCACCAGGCGCTGCAGGCACTGTCCGTGCAGTCGAACGCAGACGCCTTGGAACAGCCGATGCAGGCCTATGTCGATGCCTTGCGCGAGCTGAGAACCACAACGCTTGATCGGTCGAACCTGACGCTCGACCCCGATCAAGACACGTACTACCTGATGACGCTGGCCACCGACACGATCTCCGATGTGGTTGAGTCGGTCTCCCGCAGCCGCGCCATGGCCGGCGCGAGTGCCCGCCGTGGCGCGACGGATGCGGCGCAGTTGCGCGAACTCTACGGCGTCTGGTACGTGGGGCAGCAGCGCATCGGTGGCATCACCCAGGCGGCCGCCCGCGCCGGCGAGGAGAACCCTGAAGTGCGCAGCCGCCTGAAGGCGGCCGAGGCGGTCGATGCGGCCCAGGTCTTCTACAAGGCTTCCGCCCTTGCTTGGTTCGGTCCCAGCTTCAGCGCCAATGTGCAAGCCCTCGGTCAACCCGGCCAGGTGGCGGTGGACAGCCTGCGTGCTGTCAGCGCCAAGGCAACCCTGCTGCTGGGTGAATTGCTTCAACGGCGGATCGATGCGACCAAGGACGCCCGCAATGCAATGCTGTTGACCATCGTCGCTTCCTTGCTCGTCGCCGCCTATCTGTTCTATGCCTTCTATCTGGTCATGAGCGGTGGCCTGCGCGAGGTCAGCCGTCATCTCGCTGCGATGACCGAGGGTGACCTGACGACATCGCCCAATCCCTGGGGCAAGGACGAGGCGGCCGCGCTGATGATCATGTTGGCCAATATGCAAAGCAGTTTGCGCCGCATGGTGTCGACGGTGCGCACCGCAGCGGACGGCCTGGTTCAGGCCAGCACCGAGATCGCCGATGGCGCGCATGATTTGTCGGCCCGCACCGAGCAGACGGCGGCCAATCTGGAGCAATCTGCCGCCGCCATGGAGCAGATCAGTGCCACCGTGCGCCAGACCTCCGATCACACCCAGGAAGCCACCCGCATCGCATCCACCAATGCCACTGTCGCAGGACGTGGCGGCCAGGTGATCGGCAATATGATGGCGACGATGGAGGAGATCCAGGCATCGTCCAAGAAGATCAGCGACATCATCTCGGTCATCGACAGCATTGCGTTTCAGACCAATATCCTGGCCCTGAACGCTGCCGTGGAAGCCGCCCGCGCCGGTGAGCAGGGCCGTGGTTTTGCCGTCGTTGCCGCCGAGGTGCGCGCCTTGGCACAGCGCTCGGCCGGGGCTGCCAAGGAGATCAAGACGCTGATTTCGGTGAGCGTCGAGAAGGTCGACAACGGCACCGGCATCGTCCGGGAGGCGGGTGCCGCGATGACGGACATCGTCAACAGCGCGAACCAGATCAACACCCTGCTCGGACAAATCGCGATGGGCTCACGCGAGCAGAGCCAGGGCATTGCCCAGGTCGGCACGGCGGTGCAGGAACTCGACCGCGCCACCCAGCAGAATGCCGCGATGGTTGAAGAGACGGCGGCGGCTGCGACTTCCTTGCGCGATCAGGCCAAGGGCCTTGCCACCGAAGTCGCTCGGTTCCGGATTCCGGCGGTTTGAGCCCGGTAAAGTCATGTCGTGACCTGTGATTCAAAAGGAGTTGAGATGAACCGGTTTTGGGCCCTGCTGTTGATGGCTGCCAACCTCAGCTCGGCCGCTTACGCTCAACCCGATCAGATCATCCTGGTGCGGCATGCGGAGCGCAGCACCGAGCCGGCCGCCGACCCGGCGCTGTCGGTGGCCGGCGAGGCCCGTGCCCAGACACTGGCAGCGACGCTGGCGAATGCGGGGGTGACGGCGATTGTCACGACCCAGTTCCGCCGCACGCGGGAGACTGCGCAGCCCCTGGCCGTGGCGCTGCGCATCACGCCGCAAGTCATCGCTGCTCGCAAGGGCGAGGCGGCCGCGCACATCGCTGAGGTCGTCGCCGCTGTGCAAGCGCAGGCCAGCGGCACGGTGCTGGTGGTGGGGCACAGCAATACCGTGATGGCGATTGCTGCTGCCTTGGGCGCACCAAAAATGGTGGATCTGTGCGAAACCAGCTACAGCCATGTGCTGGTGATGCGGCCCGCCAAGCCGGTGCCCCAAAAGCTGTATTTGCTTCAGCTTCGTTATGGCATGCCGGACGCTGCTCCGGCCGAGCCCGGCTGCCAGTAAACCGGCGGCGATGCCTGATCGCGGCGCGCTGCGAAGCCTGTGCTGATGGAGTTGCTTGGCCCTTTGCAAGGCTACCCCCCCCTGATTGCGGTGGTCAGCGACAAGCCATGCGCTGTTTGCCCGCCAAACCTTGCGTTAAGACAGTACAACAACCTCGTTGTCAGCCACCTTCCCTCTTGGAGTCGCCCCATGCGCAAAGTGTCCAAACGTTCCCTTTTGTTCGCCGTCTCCGTCCTCGCCGCGACGGCCGTGCAGGCCGAGGTCTACATCACCAGTGACCACACCCTGGCCGCAGGCAATGCCTGGAACAGCTCGTTCGGCAGCCAGCAGAACGTTTACGTGGGCCAGGCCAGTGGTGGCACCTTTGTCAGCGGCGTCGATCTGGACATCGTTGCCGGGGCCTTCTTGAACGGCGATCTGCGTGCGCGGGGTGACAGCCGCACCACGGTTTACGGCGGCAGCTTCACGCACTATGCCAACGGCTATCTGACCAGCGGCCTGACCCTGACCGAGAGCGCGCAAGTTCGCCTGGCGGGCAGCACGGCACGCTTCGGCGTGGCGACCGTGAATGGCACCGCCAGCCTGAGCATGGAGAACGGCCGTCTGGACGGCATCCAGGTGCACAACAACGCTTCGGCACGGGTGACCGGTGGGCTGATTGCGTCGCAAAACTCCTTCACGGTTGCCGAGGTCAACGGCGCTGGCGCGCACCTGGCCTTGGCCGGTGGGCAGATTGGCGGCATCGTGCGCGCGGCGGGCGGCGGCTCGGTGGATGTGAGTGGCGGCAGTTACTCGAACCTGCTGTCGTACAACGGGCTGATCGAGGTGTCCGGTGGCCTGGGTGCCAACAACGGCCGGCTGGGCAGCGGCATCGGCGGCCTCGGCAAGTTCAAGCTTTACGGCAGCGACTTCGTGCTCAGCAACCCGCAAGCCGGCTCTTACTACGACCCGACCTATTGGATCTCCGGTCAGGGCGTGTCCTATGTGTTGACCGGCACCTTGCTGAACGGCCAGGCGATACGCGCCAGCTATTTTGAAGAGGGCCTGAACCTGGGCCAGGCGCCGCGCAACATCACTTTCGCCGCCAGCCCGGTGCCCGAGCCTGCCACCGCCATGATGCTGCTGGCCGCCCTGCCACTGTTGGGCTGGGCCGCGCGACGGCGCTCGACGGCAGCCGATGCATGACGGACGGTGGCCCGCCGGACTTACTTCGGCGCTAAGCGGATTGCGCCGTCCAGCCGGATCACTTCGCCATTGAGCATCTCATTGGTGATGATCTGGTGGACCAGCTTGGCATAGTCGGCCGGCGTGCCCAGGCGGGACGGGAAGGGCACATTGGCGGCCAGCGCGTCTTGCACCTCCTGCGGCATGCCGAACAGCATCGGCGTGCCGAAGATGCCCGGCGCGATGGTCATGTTGCGGATGCCGTTGCGGGCCAGGTCGCGGGCGATGGGCAGGGTCATGCCGACCACGCCGCCTTTGGACGCTGCGTAAGCGGCCTGTCCCATCTGTCCGTCGTAGGCAGCCACCGAGGCGGTGGAGATCAGCACCCCGCGCTCACCGGTGCTTTCCGGTGCGTTCTTGCTCATCGCCTCGGCCGCGAGCCGGATCATGTTGAAGCTGCCAATCAGGTTGACGGTGATGGTCTTGCTGAAGATGGCCAGCGGGTGCGCGCCTTCCTTGCCGACGGTCTTGACGGCGGGCGCAATGCCGGCGCAGTTGACCAGGCCCATCAATTTGCCCAGGCTGACAGCCTTGGCGACGACGGCCTGGCCATCGGCCTCCTGGCTCACATCGGCCCGCACGAACGCGCCACCCAGTTCGGCGGCAATCGCCTCGCCGCGCTCGGCCGACAGGTCGGCGATGACGACGGACGCGCCGTGGGCGGTCAGCATGCGTGCCGTGCCCTCACCGAGGCCCGATGCGCCGCCGGTGACGATGAATACTTTGCCTGCGATGTCCATGACGATTCCTTGAATAAAAAAGCGGGATGAAAAAAGCCGCAACGAAGCGGCTGAATGATTTCAACAAAGGGCGGTTTACGCCAGCGCAGCCATCACCCGCTGGGTGATCTCGTCGACCGTGCCGATGCCTTCGATGCGGCGGTATTGCGGCGCACCTGCTGCACCGCTGGCGGCCCAGTCGGAGTAATAGGCGACGAGCGGGCGGGTTTGCGCTTCGTACACGTCAAGGCGCTTCTTGACGGTTTCTTCGGCGTCGTCCGCCCGAAGAATCAAGTCTTCGCCGGTGACGTCGTCCTTGCCGTCGACCTTGGGTGGGTTGAACTTGACGTGGTAGCTGCGACCCGAGGCGACGTGCACGCGGCGGCCGCTCATGCGCTCGATGATGGCGCTGTGGGGCACATCGATTTCAAGCACGAAGTCGAGGGCCACATTGGCGGCCTTCATTGCATCGGCCTGCGGGATCGTGCGGGGGAAACCGTCGAACAAAAAGCCGTTGGCGCAGTCGGCCTGCAGGATGCGTTCTTTCACCAGGCCGATGATGATGTCGTCGCCCACCAGGCCGCCCGCATCCATCACTTTTTTAGCCGCCACGCCCATCTCGGTCCCGGCCTTCACCGCGGCGCGCAGCATGTCGCCGGTGGAGATTTGGGGGATGCCGAAC
Organism: Burkholderiales bacterium; assembly: GCA_038327205.1. Taxonomy (GTDB): domain Bacteria; phylum Pseudomonadota; class Gammaproteobacteria; order Burkholderiales; family Burkholderiaceae_C; genus Paucibacter_A. Next base: position 10,098 of record JBBQKT010000054.1, read on the forward strand.
TTTTGGCAGATGAAGGTGGCTTGGGTGCCTTTGCCGGCACCCGGCGCGCCTAAAAGAATCAGTTTCATGGGTCTCCTCGATGCTGTGGGGCGGGCCTCAACTTGCGCCCGTTCTGACTGCCCGCAGTATCCCATGGGCACCCCTTCGCGAGCCTGACGCCCGGCAAGGGACAACCCTCGAACTCAAGGGTCCCGATTGAGCGTGCGAATGATCGCCCGCACCCGCTCCAGATCTTCCAGGGTGTCGACGCCGGGCCCCGGCCGCTCGGCGCTGACGTGGACGGCGATGCGCTCGCCATGCCACAACACCCGCAACTGCTCCAGCGATTCGATCTGCTCCAGCGGGCTGACGGCCAGGCTCGGGAAGCGGCGCAGAAAGCCGGCGTGATAGGCATAAAGACCGACATGGCGCAGCACCGCACCGGGCTTCGGTTCGCCCCCGCCGTCGCGCCAGAACGGGATCATCGCGCGGGAGAAATACAGGGCCAGCCCCTGCGCATCGGTCACCAGCTTGACGACATTCGGGTTGGCGAAGTCAGCGGCGTCCTCCAGCAGGTGAGCTACCGTGCTCATCACGCATTGCGGCCGTGCCGCCAGCAAGGCGGCGCAGGCATCGATCATGGCTGGGGCGATCAAAGGCTCGTCGCCCTGCACATTGACAACCACATCAGCGCCGTCCAAATCAAGCAGCTCGCAGGCCTCGGCCAGCCGGTCACTGCCCGACACATGATCGGCGCGGGTCAGCACCGCTTGCACACCGTGGCCGGCACAGGCCGCCATCACCTCGGCCGCATCGGTGGCCACGACGACCTGGCTGGCCTGGGACAGCGCCGCACGGCGCGCCACGCGCACGATCATCGGCAGGCCCTCGATGTCGGCCAGCGGCTTGTTCGGCAGCCGGGTCGAGGCCAGCCGGGCCGGGACGATGACGGTGAAGCTCATTTCGCCTCGGTGTCGGGGTCGGCCTGCGGGTTGGCTTGTGGGTCAGCGAAAGGGTCAGCGTAAGGGTCAGCGTAAGGGTCGTACGGACGGGCCTCGGATTCGAGCATCACCGGGATGTCGTCGCGGATCGGGAAGGCAAGCTTGTCAGCGTGGCAGGTCAGCTCGCGGTTGGTGCCGGTGCGCAGCATCTCCAGCGGGCCCTTGCACAGCGGGCAGACCAGCATTTCGAGCAATCGGTTGTCCATCTTCAGGGGAGCAATGGCGGCAGCAAAACGGCGAGCCGCTCGCGCAACGCTTGCTCAAAAGCGTGTTCGGGCTTGAAGTCTAGCGTGACGACCCAGACGCGGGTCGCGCCCATTCGTTCAGGGCGCAGCTTGACCGCATCCTTTTCGGTCAGCAGCACATCGGCCGTGCCGGGCGGCCAGGGCAGGGTGGTGAAGGCGTCGTGGTCGGCCAGCGGCAGGGCGTCGAAGGCCAGGCCTTCGGCACTGAGCATGTCGAAGAAGCGCTGCGGCTGCGCCATGCCGGCCGTCGCCACCAGCGGTTGACCGCGCAGCGCGTGCAAGGCAGCCATAGCCGCCGGCTGGCCCTGCCACCAGTCGGCCAGCGCCACCGCGCCGCTCAAGCTGCGCCGCGCCAGAAAGCCGGGCAGGGTCGTGCTCGGCCGATCGGCGTTGTAGAGCACCAACTCGTTGGCGGCAAGCGCGGTGGCAGGGGGCTGACGCAGCGGCCCGGCGGGCAAGAGCCGGCCATTGCCGATGCCCCGTTCGTCGAACACCAAAATCGCCAGCGCGCGCGGCAGGCGCAGGTGCTGCAAACCGTCGTCGCTGATGAGGATTTGCAAGCTCGGGTGGGCCTGCAGCAGGGCCCGGGCGGCAGCCACGCGGTCGCGGCCCACGGCCACCGGCACGCCGCTGCGCAGGTGTATCAGCAGCGGCTCGTCGCCAACCTCGGCGGCGCTTGACGTTCGGCCGACCAGGGCCACCGCGTCGGCGTCGCGCCCATAGCCGCGCGAGATCACCCCGGCGCGGATGCCCATGGTCTTGAGCAGGCCGAGCAGGGCCAAGGTGGTGGGTGTTTTGCCCGCGCCGCCGACGATCCAGTTGCCGACAACGATCACCGGCACCGGCAGGGTTTGCGGGCGGACTCGCCGCGTGTAAATGCGCAGCAGCAGGCCGTAGAGCGCGGACAGCGGGCGCAGCAACTGCACCAACGAGCCCCCCGCGAGCCATTCGCGTTGCAGCCGCTGGCTGAAGGACATCAGGGGGTGGCGCTGGCTTGCGCGGCGAAGGTCAGCTTGGACAGGCCAGCACGGCGCGCCGCGTCCATCACATTGATGACCGACTGGTGGGCGCTGGCGGCATCGGCCGAGACGATCACCATCGCATCCGCGCGGCCACTGGCGGCCCGTGTCAGCGCGGCGCTGAGCAACTCGACCGAGCGGCCTTCCACCGCCTGCTGGTTGACCACATAGCGGCCGTCGGCCGACACGCTGACGATGATTTCCTGTGGCCGGTCTTTCATCTTGTCGGCGTCGGCTACCGGCAGGGCGATCTGCAGTTCGGTGAACTTGGAATACGTCGTCGACAGCATCAGAAAAATCAAGATCACCAGGAGCACGTCGATGAACGGGATCAGGTTGATCTCGGGGTCTTCAATGCGGCGTTGACGGAACTTCATGGCGACGGTTTCAAGGAGACGTGAAGCGGCGCAGCTGGGTCAACAAGCGGTCACTCGACTGCTCAAGCTCCAGCACATAGCCTTCCACCCGGCCGCGGAAGTAGCGATAGAACATCAGCGCCGGGATGGCGATCATCAAACCGAAGGCGGTGTTGTAAAGCGCGATGGAGATGCCGTGCGCCAGCAGCGCCGGGTTGCCGCCCGCACCCCCTGAAGCACCGGTCGGGCTCTGGCTGCCAAAGATTTCGATCATGCCGACGACCGTGCCCATCAGGCCCAGCAGCGGCGCGGCGGTGGCGATGGTGCCGAGTGTGTTCAGGTAGCGCTCAAGCTGGTGGATGGCGCGGCGGCCGGCCATTTCGAACACCTGGCGCAGCTTGGCTTCGGGCATCTGTGGCTCGGCGGTGACGGCCCGCAGGCCGGCGGCCAACACCTGGCCCAGCAGCGAGTTTTCGGCCAGCCGGTTGACCATGTCCGGCGTGGGCAGGGTTTGGCTGGTGACACCCAGCACCTCATCGAGCAGCCGGGTCGGGGCAATGCGGGAGGCGCGAAGGCTGGAGAAGCGCTCGATCACCAAGGCCAGGGCGACGACGGAACACAAAAGCAAGGGCCAAATTGGCCAGCCAGCGGCTTGTATGATCGAAAACAAAGGCGTATCCCCGAATGGCTTGTGACAGGTGGCGCACCCGCGAGGATGGGCCAGGTTCGGCGCGATTATGGCCTGAAGCGCCGGGCCGATCGCTGGCATTCGGGCCGCTGCCGCCTCCGCCAAACAATCCACTTTCGCTGTGGATAACTTTGTGGGCAACGCCATTCAATACGGCTGGCAGCCCTGAAAAATCAAGGCTTTGGACACTTTGCTTCATTCTTGGGCAGGAAAAATAAC
>JBBQKT010000055.1:0-13582 GCA_038327205.1 Burkholderiales bacterium
GCGGCCCGATCATCAAGGACAAGCTGTTCTTCTTCGCCAGCTACGAAGAGCTGACCAGCAACCGCGACGTGCCGCAGTTCGGCCCGATGGGTAGCAGCCTGACCAATGTCGGCATCACGCCGGAGCAGATCAAGGCGGCCCAGGACGTCGCCAAGAATATCTACAAGATCGACATCGGCGGCATCCCGGCAGCAGACACCCTGCTCGTCAAGGACACCCTTCTGAAGCTGGACTGGAACATCAGCGAGAACCACCGCGCCAATATCCGCTACACCAAGACCGACCAGTCGCAGCCGATCTCGCCGGGCTTTTCGTCAAACTCCTTGTCGCTGGATTCGCGCTGGTACACGACGGCGAAGACGGTCGAGTCGGTCGTCGGCCAATGGTTTGCCGACTGGAGCGACGTTTTCTCGACTGAGTTGAAGCTGTCCAAGCGCGACTTCGCCAGTGCGCCGCAGAACAAGTCCGACATGCCCGAAGTGGCGCTGGTCTTCACTACCACCTCCCCGACCGGCGCCGCCACCGGCAACCGCACGCTGCGCTTCGGTACCGAGGAAACGCGCCATTTCAGCAATCTTCAGACCGAGACGACCAACGCCTACCTCGCCGGCAATCTGGTGCTGGGTGAACACGAGATCAAGGCTGGCGCCGACTTCGAGTCCAACAAGATCTACAACGCCTTCGTGCGCCGTGCCAAGGGTCAGTACACCTTCCAGAGCGCCGATCCGGTCGCGCTGTGGGCGGCCGGCAATGCCAGCGCCTACCGCATCCAGCAGCCGCGCACCGGCCGCACGCTCAATGACGCGGCGGCGGACATGGCCTTCGACAATGTGGGGCTGTTCGTGCAGGACAGCTGGACGGTCAACAAGCAGCTGTCGCTGATGGCGGGCCTGCGCATCGATGCGATCAGCACCGGTGACCGCCCGATTGCGAACCCGGTAGCCAGCGCTGCCTTCGGCTACGACAACACGCACACGGTCGATGGCGAGAAGCTGATCCAGCCGCGCTTCGGCTTCAACTACGCGTTCGACATGGCGGACAAGCGCAAGCAGCAGGTGCGCGGCGGTGTCGGCCTGTTCCAGGGTGCGGCGGCCAGCGTGTGGTACGCCAACCCGTTTCAGAACACCGGCATGGTCATCAACGACTACGAGTGCACGCTGAACAACTGCACCGGTGCCAACGCAGTGAAGTACAACCCGGATCCGAGCAAGCAGCCGGTCATCGGCACCGGGGCGCGTCAGAACGTCGACTTCTTGGCCCCGGGAGTCAGCCAGCCTTCGGTCTGGAAGATGAACTTGGCCTATGACGCCGAGCTGCCCTGGTACGGCCTGGTGGTCGGCGCCGAGTGGCTGTACACGCAGGTCAAGCAAGGCCTGGCCTACAGGCACCTGAACCTCGGCACGCCGACCAGCACCGGCCCCGACAGCCGCCAGATCTTCTGGAACGCCGCTGGCCAGAGCACCGCCTGCTGGGGCGCCGGTGGCGCCACGCCGGGTGCCAGCACGGGCCTGACCTGCACCAGCCCGACCGTGCGCAGCAACCGCAACAATGCCTTCAACGACGTCACCGTCGTCGAGGCCACCGATGGGGGCCATGGCAACACGCTGACCTTGTCGCTGAGCAGCCCGACGCGCAGCGGCTTGGGCTGGGGCGTGGCCTACACCCGCACCAACGCGACCGAAGTCAGCCCGCTGACCTCGTCGACGGCGTTCTCCCAGTGGGCCAACCGCCCGGTCTTCAACTCCAACGAGGCGACCGACGCGAACTCGGTCTACCGCGTCCGCAACCGCTTGAGCGCGAACCTGAACTGGTCCAAGGCCTTTATCGGCAGCTACAAGACCAGCTTCGGTATGTTCTACGAAGCCCGCGACGGCAAGCCCTACAGCTGGACCTTCAACAACGACATGAACGGCGACGGCGTGTCGGGCAACGACCTGCTGTACATCCCGAAGGGCGTGGGCTCCGGCGAAGTGCTGTTCAAGCTGCCCAACGTGACCGGCCAACCGGCTAACACCGTGGCCAATTCCGGCGCGGCTGCGGAAGCCAAGTTCTGGGAAATCGTCGAAGGTCAGTCCTCGCTGCGCGATGCCAAGGGTGGCGTGGTCGGTCGCAACACCTCCCGCTCGAAGTTCTCCAACAGCTTCGATGCGCGCATCAGCCAGGAAATCCCGGGCTTCTTCAGCAAGCACAAGGGTGTGCTCTCGCTGGACATCTTCAACTTCGGCAATCTGCTCAACAAGAAGTGGGGTCGCATCGACGAAATCGGCTTCTCCGACGGCACAGGCGGCCAGGTTCGCAAGTTCGTCAACTACGCGGGCATCGAGAACGGCAAGATGGTCTACTCGGTCAACGACCCGTTCACCCTGCAGACCAAGCAGAACAAGGGCGAGTCGCAGTGGGCGATGCAGGTCACCGCGCGCTACGAGTTCTGATCCAGCGCTGCAATGCAAAAGGCCCCTCTCGGGCCTTTTTTTCGTCTGCAGATCGGCGCGAGATCAAAGCTGAATGTCCCCCAGGCACAAATACTTGATCTCCACATAGTCATCAATGCCCTGCCGCGCGCCTTCCCGTCCAAGGCCAGACTGCTTGACCCCGCCAAACGGCACTTCCGCCGTTGAAATCAAGCCGGTGTTGACGCCCACCATGCCGTATTCCAGCGCCTCGCCGACCCGGAAAATGCGGCCGATGTCGCGGCTGTAGAAATAGCTGGCCAGACCGAACTCGGTGCTGTTGGCCAAGGCGATCACCTCCGCCTCGGTCGTGAACTTGAACACCGGGGCGACCGGGCCGAAGGTTTCTTCGCGGGAGCACAACATCGCAGGTGTCGCGTCGGCCAGCAAGGTCGGCTCGAAGAACAGCGCGCCCGCTTCACCGGCCCGCTTGCCACCTGCGACAAGCCTTGCCCCCAGCGCCAGGGCGTCGGCCACATGGGCCTCGACCTTGGCGATGGCCGCCTCCTCGATCAACGGGCCCACCGTCACCCCCGCGTCGAAGCCATTGCCGACCTTCAGGGTGGCGACCTTGGCGGCCAGCTTGTCGATGAATGCGTCGTACACGCCCGCCTGCACGTAAAGCCGGTTCGCACAGACGCAGGTCTGGCCGGCGTTGCGGTATTTGCTGGCGATGGCACCGTCGACGGCGCTGTCCAGATCGGCATCGTCAAACACGATAAAGGGTGCGTTGCCGCCCAACTCCAGGCTCAGTCGTTTGACTGTCGGCGCGCATTGGCGCATCAGGATTCGGCCTACCTCCGTCGAGCCGGTGAAGGACAGATGGCGCACCACATCGCTGTCGCACAGCACGGTGCCGATGGCGACCGACATGTCGGCGTCCGCCGTCAGCACATTCAGCACGCCCGCCGGCATGCCGGCCCGCTGCGCCAGTTCGGCCACGGCCAGGGCCGATAGCGGTGTTGCCTCGGCCGGTTTGATGACCACCGTGCAGCCGGCCGCCAGCGCGGGCGCGACCTTGCGGGTGATCATTGCAATAGGAAAGTTCCAGGGCGTGATCGCCGCGCACACGCCGACGGGCTGCTTGATCACCAGATAGCGCTTGCTGTTGTCGGTGGTCGGAATCATCTCGCCGTAGACGCGCTTGCCCTCTTCGGCAAACCAGTCGATGAAGCTCGCGCCGTAAGTAACCTCGCCGCGCGCCTCGGCCAGCGGCTTGCCCTGCTCGGCCGTCATGATGCGGGCCAAGTCGTCGGCATGCTTGACCAGCAACTGCTGCCAGCGCATCAGGATGGCGGCGCGCTCCTTGGCCGTCTTGGCGCGCCAGGCGGGCCAGGCATTGTTGGCGGCGGCAACTGCAGCCCCAGCCTCGGCCGGACTGAGATTGGCCACATCAGCCAGATGCGCGCCGGTGGCCGGATCGTTCACAGCAAAGGTCGTCTTGCCGGCAACCCACTCGCCATTGATGAGCGCCTGGGTTTTCAGCAGGCTCGGGTCGTCGAGGGTGGCGAGGGGGGATGTGCGGTCGTTCACGGCGTTCTCCGGTCAATTCGTTGGCTGCACTCTAACTGCCACACGTAGCCAGCCTTCAGACATGGCGTAACAAGGGGTCAACCTATAATCGGCGACCCCTAAATGTGAGCCGTTCCCCTGGAAAGCGACCGAATGAAAGCAGCCGAAATTCGCCAGACTTTTCTGAAATTCTTCGAGTCCAAAGGCCACCAGATCGTGGCGTCCAGCCCCGTCGTACCCGGCGATGACCCGACCCTGCTGTTCACCAATGCGGGCATGAACCAGTTCAAGGACGTGTTCCTGGGTTTCGACAAGCGCAGCTACACCCGCGCCACCACCAGCCAGAAGTGCATCCGCGCCGGCGGCAAGCACAACGACCTCGACAACGTCGGCTACACCTCGCGCCACCACACCTTTTTCGAGATGCTGGGCAATTTCAGCTTCGGCGACTACTTCAAGCCCGACGCGATTGCCTTCGCGTGGGAGTTGCTGACCGTCCACTTCAAGCTGCCGGCGGACAAGCTCTGGGTGACCGTGTATGCAGAGGACGACGAGGCCTACGACATCTGGCACAAGACCATCGGCATCCCGGCCGAGCGCATCGTCCGCATCGGCGACAACAAGGGCGGCCGCTACGCCTCGGACAACTTCTGGATGATGGGCGACACGGGCCCCTGCGGTCCCTGCACCGAGATTTTCTACGACCACGGTCCCGAAATCGCCGGCGGCCCGCCCGGCAGCCCGAACGAAGACGGCGACCGCTATATCGAGATCTGGAACAACGTCTTCATGCAGTTCAACCGCACCGAAGACGGGGTGATGCACAAGCTGCCCAAGCCCTCGGTAGACACCGGCATGGGGCTGGAGCGGCTGGCGGCGGTCTTGCAGCACGTGCATTCGAACTACGAGATCGACACGTTTGTGGCGTTGCTGGCTGCCGCGAAAGCTGCTGTCGATGCCGCTGGCGGTGGGGACTGCGACAAGGACAGCGCCTCGCTGAAGGTCATCGCCGACCACATCCGCGCTTGCAGCTTCACCATCGTCGACGGCGTGATCCCCGGCAACGAGGGCCGCGGCTATGTGTTGCGCCGCATCGCCCGCCGCGCCATCCGCCACGGCTACAAGCTCGGCGCCCGCACGCCCTTCTTCCACAAGATCGTGGGCGAGTTGGTCAACCAGATGGGCGACGCCTATCCGGAGATTCGCCAAGCGCAGGCACGCGTGACCGAGGTATTGCGCCAGGAGGAAGAGCGCTTCTTCCAGACCATTGCCAATGGCATGGAAATCCTCGAAGCCGCATTGTCGAACTTGGACAAAACGGGTGAAAAAATCTTCGACGGCGAAATCGCCTTCAAGCTCCATGACACCTACGGATTCCCCGTCGATCTGACCGCCGACGTCTGCCGCGAGCGTGGCGTCAGCGTCGATCAAGCCGGCTTCGACGCGGCCATGACCCGCCAGCGCGAGCAGGCCCGCGCGGCCGGCAAGTTCAAGATGGCGGCGGGCCTCGATTACACCGGCGTACCGACCGCCTTCCACGGCTATGAGCACCTGGTCTGCGAGACCAGCAAGGTCAGCGCCGTCTATGTCGATGGCGCGTTGGTGGCCGAAGCCAGGCCCGGTGACGACGCCGTCGTTGTGCTCGACCACACGCCGTTCTATGCCGAGAGCGGCGGGCAGGCGGGCGACGCGGGCGAGTTCCGCAATGCGAGCAGCCGCTTCGCCGTGGAAGACACGATCAAGATCCAGGCCGATGTGTTTGGCCACCACGGCCGCTTGCTGGAAGGCACGGTCAAGGTGGGCGACGTCTTCACCGCCCGCGTGAATGCCGAATCCCGCGCGAAGACCGTGCGCAACCACAGCGCCACTCACTTGATGCACAAGGCCTTGCGCGAGGTGCTGGGCGCCCATGTGCAACAAAAAGGCTCGCTGGTGAGTGCCGAGCGCACGCGCTTTGACTTCGCCCACAACGCGCCGGTCACGGCCGAGCAGATCGCCCGGGTCGAGGCCATCGTCAACGCCGAAGTGCTGGCCAATGCCGCTGCCACGGCCCAGGTGATGGCGCTGGACGATGCGCAAAAGTCGGGCGCAATGATGTTGTTTGGCGAGAAGTACGGCGACGAAGTGCGCGTGCTGACCATTGGCAGCTCCAAGGAGTTGTGCGGCGGCACCCACGTCAAGGCCAGCGGTGACATCGGCCTGTTCAAGATCGTGACCGAGGGCGGCGTGGCAGCAGGCGTCCGCCGCATCGAGGCGGTCACCGGCGACAACGCGCTGAGTTATCTGCAAAGTCTGGAGGGCACGGTTGCACGCTTGGCGGGCAGTTTGAAATCAAGCCCGGCCGAGCTGGAACAGCGCGTTCACGGCGTGCTGGACCAAGTCCGGGCGCTGGAAAAAGAACTGGCTGCCGCCAAGAGTCGGCTGGCCTCGGCGCAGGGCAACGAGCTGTTTACCCAGGCGCTGGACGTGGGCGGCATCAAGGTGCTGGCCGCGACCCTGGCCGGTGCCGATGCCACGACCCTGCGTGAAACGATTGCCATGCTCAAGGACAAGCTCAAAACCGCCGCCATCGTGCTGGCTGCCGTGGACGGCGACGGCAAAGTGCAGTTGGCGGCGGGGGTGACGGCCGACACGATGGGCCGGATCAAGGCCGGGGAGTTGGTCAACTTCGTGGCACAGCAAGTGGGTGGCAAGGGCGGTGGCAAGCCGGATATGGCCATGGCCGGTGGCACGAATGCCGCCGCCTTGCCTGCCGCGCTGGCCAGCGTGCAAGCCTGGATTGCCGAGCGGCAATGACAAAGGAAAAAATGATGACTGACGATATCGACCACGCGGGCGCCGAGCGACTGGCTGCCCTGCTGCAAATCCTCTCTGCCGCTGCGGCTGACGACGACGAGCCGGTGCCCATCGACACCCTGGACGGCTATATGACGGCGTTGATCTGCGGCCCGGTCGTGCTGTCGCCGTTGAGCGCGATGGACGGGCTGTTCGGCGATGACTGGCCTGCCGCCCTTGATGCGCAGGACGCACTCGAAGAGTTCAACGCGGTGCTGCATGCGCGCTGGAACGAAATTGCTGAAAGTCTCGATCCTGACGCCTTGGCCGCCAACCCCGAGTCCATGCTGCTGACGCCCCTGATCACCGAGTTTGACGAAGCCACCAAGGCCGAACTGCTGTCGCAGGGCGTGTTGAAGGCCGAGCAGCTCGACGAGTTGCCGCCACCCGGCCTGATGTGGGTGGAAGGCTTTATGCAAGCGGTGGAAGACCACAGCGATGCCTGGTATTCACACGACAGCGACAGCGAAGCCGGCCAGATGCTGGATGCGATGCTGATGGCGATTGCTGCCGTCGCCCTGCCGCCGGGTGAGCAGCGCGAAACCTATATCGCCGAGTCTTACGAGCCGGATGCGCTGGACGCTGGGGTTGATCAGAACGTGCTGCTGGACGACGCGCTGTTCTCGGCACAAGACCTTCGGTTGTTCTGGTTGCAGCCACCGAGCGGGCAACTGCTCTCCTGACACCACCCGTCGGTCATGCCAGCGAAGGCTGGCTGAACTGGTGCTACAGCCTGCCGCTGCAGTTGACCGCACCGCAGCGGCAGGTCAGTCGCCCTTCGTGGTGGCTCTCGCCGTAATCGCAGGTCAGCTCTTCCCCCAGGGCCAGCTCTCGCATCGCATAGAACTCCACCCGGCCCTGGCTGATCCGCAACACGGCGTTCGGAGAACAGCTGTGGTTGATGAGACGCAGCGCAGTGCTTGAGTCGGTCGCGTCGACTGCGCGGGTCTCCGACACCGCGACGATGTGGATGCGCGCCCTCCCCTTGGCGCGCCGCCTCGCCTCTTGCACCGAGATCGACTCGCCGCGCAGTTCGCCCAACTTGCTTCGCGCCGGGATGGTCTCAGCGGCAAAAACACCCTGGCCATCGATGGCGCTGGGGCCAACGCGAAACGCAAAGCGTTCGGCGGGCAGGACTTGACCCTTGGGACGAGTGGATGTTGCAGTCGTTGGGTCGGGGGGCGCTGTCAGAGAGCTCAGGCGTGGCATGGTGCTGTGATTGTCGCCGCCCGCGTCGGGCAAAATCCGCGCGACAAGGAGGCCAGAAGATGCAAATTACGATTCGCCGAGGCAACCCCAGCGACGCTGCTTCGATGGCACAGCAAATGAGCGCCCCCGAGGTTTTCGCTGGTCTGCTGCAAATGCCCTATTCGACCGAGCTGATGTGGCGTCAAAAGTTGGAAGAACTCAACGCGCCGGGCAAGGCGGACTTGCTGCTGGTGGCCGTTCGCGACGCCGATGGTGTGCTCGTTGGCAGCGCCGGGCTGCATCCGGCTGGCCCGTCGCCGCGCCGCCGTCATGTGATGTATCTGGGTATCTCGGTCAGCGCTGCGGCCCAGCGGCAGGGCGTCGGCCAAGCGCTGATGACAGCGCTGCTGGACTATGCCGACAACTGGGCCCAGATTCTGCGGCTGGAGCTGAATGTCTATGCCGACAACGCGCCAGCGATTCGCCTGTACGAGCGCTGCGGCTTTCGCCATGAGGGCCGGATGACCGCCTATGCAATGCGGGACGGCGTGTATGTCGATTCACTGGCGATGGCGAGATTGCACCCCGCACCGCCGCACCTGCCTTCGGTGCCTAGATTGGCCTGAACTGGCGCTGGCCGTCTGCCGCACCCAGAACCTCGTCGCCACCACCATGCCGGACTTCGTTTGCCGCCTGTGAACCCTGTGGCGCGGCGGCATTGTTGCTCCGCATGGCATCCACGCTGCTCAGACGCTTGCCGGTAATCACCAGCCGGGCGAGCTTGACCACCTCGCTGGCCTCGGCGGGCGCGCTGGGCGCCAGCAGAACCAGCGCCAACGAAACCACGGCCAAAAACGAATTGCGTTGTTGCATGAAGGCGTACCCGTTCGTTCTATCGAAGAGCGCGAGTATCACCAGGCGCACCGAGCCACTCCACGGCAAAGCGATGAACTGCGCTTTTGGATGACGAGATGGCCGCCGCCGCCGATGAACAACGGCGGCCACGCTCAGGCGCGGTCAAGCGCGGTCAGGCATAGGTCAGCGCACCCGACTTGCCCCAAAACACCTTGTAAGCAAACACCGTGTAAACCAGGATGGCTGGCACCGCGAACAGGCAGCCCCAGAGGATCAACGCCAAGGACTCGGGCGCGGCAGCGGCCTGCCAGATCGTCATTTTGTCCATCATCACAAAGGGATACAGGCTGTAGGCCAGGCCCAGAAAGCCGAGCACCATCACCAGCACCATCAAGGCGAACGGCAGCCAGCACAGCTTGCCCAGCACCTGCCGCGAGTTCAAGATGCCCCGCAGACCCAGCAGGGCCAGGCCGGTCATCAAGGGAATCGGCAACAGGGCGATCAGCTCTGGCATGTGAAACCAGCGCGCCGACACGGTCGGACTGACCAGGGGCGTGGCCAGCGACACCAGAGCCAGGCCGATCACGACCACGGGCCAGGCCCACTTTGCCCGTTGACGGGCCAGCTGCTGCAGCGCACCCTCGGTCTTCATCAACAGCCAGCCGGCACCCAGCAACGCATAGGCGGCAGCCAGGGCGACAGCAATGACGGCGGCGAAGGCGGTGTAGGTCCAGCCTTCCGCAAAGCCGGTGATGTAGCGCGCCAACATCCAGCCCTGCGAAGTGGCGGCAATCAGCGAGCCCGCCATGAAGGCCCGGTTCCACAACGGCTTCCAGCGCGTCTGCGCCTTGACGCGAAAGTCAAACGCCACCCCGCGCAGCATCAGCCCAAAGAGCATCAAGGCAACCGGCAGATAGAGTGCCTGCAGGATCAGGCCATGCGCTTTCGGGAAGGCGACCAGCAAGATGCCCACGCCCAGCACCAGCCAGGTCTCGTTGGCATCCCAGAACGGGCCGATCGACGCCACCATCTGGTCTTTTTCAGCATCCGACGCACCCGCCATCAAAAGACCGACGCCCAGGTCATAGCCGTCCAGCACCACATAGATCAGGAGGGCCAGGCCCATCAAACCCATGAAGACAACGGGCATCCAATTGTTGGAGATCTCATTCATGCGATGGCCGTCCCTTGCTTCTGCAACTCTTCCAGTGTGCTCATTTGTTCAGCAGGCTTTTCGGCCATGTATTTGATGACCGACACGTAGGCGACGATCAGCGCCAGATAAAGCGTCACATAGCCCGCCAAGGTCAACGCGATCATTGGGGCAGGCACGGTGGACGCCGCATCGGCAGTCTTCATCAGGCCATAGATCAGAAACGGTTGACGGCCGATCTCGGTCACGTACCAGCCGGCCACAGTCGCCAGCCAGCCCGAAAAACTCATCAAGGCCAGACCCGCCAGCAGTGGCCTCGGCAACGCATCGGCAACCCAAGCCCTTCGCCGATAAAGCATCAACCCGCCCCAACTGAACAGCAGCATCAACAGGCCTGTACCGACCATGATGCGAAAGCCAAAAAACAGGGGCGCAACAGGCGGATGGGCGTCCTTGAATTCGTTGAGTCCGCGCACTTCCCCATTGGCGTCGTGGGTCAGGATGAGACTGGCCAGATTCGGCACCGCCAGCGCATAGTCATTGCTTCGCGTCTTTTCGTTGGGCCATGCGAACAGCAGCAGGGGCGCACCGCGTTCGGTCTGCCAAACACCTTCCATGGCGGCAATCTTTGCGGGCTGGTGTTCCATGGTGTTCAGCCCATGGGCATCGCCGACGATGATTTGCAGCGGGATCAGCACCGCCCCGACAGTCAGACCGACGCGCAGCACCCGGGCGGTGTAATTCTGTGCTTTCCCTTTCAAGACTTGCCAAGCGCTGACACCGGCCAGCAAGAATGACACCGTCAAGCCTGAGGCCAGCAACACATGGGTGAGCCGATAGGGAAAGGACGGGTTGAAGATCACCGCCCACCAATCGCTGGCATGGAACTCACCATTGATGATGGTGTAGCCCTGCGGCGTGTGCAACCAGGAGTTCAAGCTCAGGATCCAGAAGGCACTGAGCGTCGTACCAAAGGCCACCATGAAGGTCGCAAGCAGATGGACACGCTCGCTGACCCGGCCGTGGCCGAACAACATCACGCCCAAAAAGCTCGCCTCCAGAAAAAATGCCGTCAACACTTCATAGCCCAACAGTGGCCCAGCGATATTGCCGGCCTTTTCCATGAAGCCGGGCCAGTTGGTGCCGAACTGAAAACTCATCGTGATGCCGCTGACCACGCCCAGTGCGAAGCTCAACGCAAACACCTTGGTCCAGAAACGGTAGGCCCCCAACCATGCCTCGTGATGCGTGGCCAACCAGCGCCAGCGGAAGAACATCAGCATCCAGGCGAGGGCGATATTGATCGTCGGAAAGAGGATGTGAAAAGTGATGTTGGCGGCGAACTGCATCCGCGCCAGAACCAGTGCGTCCATTGCCTATTCCTCTTGCTTGTTGCTGCCCGCCACCAGCTTGATACGGCCGGTGAACTCGAGCAATTTTTGAACCTTGGAGCCCATCTTCATCAGCTGCGCCAAAGTCTGTGAATCCATCCGCTGCACATCGTCGAACCAGCGTGTCATCAGCTCGATCAAGTCATGCATGCCACGCATCCGCTCCTGCGCGATACGGTCTTCTTCGTTCGAGGGTGTCTCCAGCAAGGCATTGCGCAGCATCGACAGGGTTGGTTCGATCTCGCGCCGACGACGCTCTTCGGCCAGGGTTCGAAAGGTCTCCCAGGCATCACCGGGCGCTTCAAAATACTCGCGCCGATCACCTGGCAGATGCTTCAGCTTGAGCAGCCGCCAAGCCTGCAACTCCTTCAGCCCCATGCTGACATTGGAGCGGCTGAACTCCAGCGCCTCGGTAATATCGTCGGCATTCAGCGGTCGCATGGACACATAGACGAGCGCATAAATCTGCCCCACCGTCCTGTTGATGCCCCAACGACTGCCCATCTCGCCAAAATGCGCGACAAAGCTGCGAACCAGCGGACTCATAGCTTGCATTCGGAATGCCCTCGATCAACTCAACATCAACTTTCAATGTTTGTATTTTCAGTAATTACTGAAAATACAGCAAGTCAACGCGGAATTCCCGGGCGGTTTCGAGGACTTCTTCGGGTCGGGCGACGACGCGCAGGCGTATTGGTGCACGGTTACCGGGCAGACTCGAACTGGATAGTCGGCCCTGCGAAATTCATTTCTGCCCTTCAGCCAACCTGGACGACGGGCTGTAGCGCCAGTAGCCGCCCAGCCAGACCGGAACTCAGCGGGCTGACCATCGATCTGAGCAGACCGCGCAGCCCGATCAGGACCTCCAGCACGCCGTTCAGCCCATACAGCGCCCATTTCGTCGGCACCAAAAAAGCGGCCTTCGCGGCCTTGGCAGCTTGCGCCGCGATAGCGCGCAGCAGCCAGCGGATGTTGTAACCCGCAGCGCAACTCAGAGCGTGCAGCGCGTCGCCGATGGCGCCTTTCAACCAGCAGCGATCCATGCGGTGGTCGCTCTTGGTGTGCCCGATCAGCGGCTCGATGGCCTGGCGCCGTTTGAGCCAGCGCCGCTGCAGCGCGGTGAGCGTCTTGTACTTGCCCCGGTGGATGATCTCGACGCCGGGGTTGTCGCCGTCCACGCCCCGGTAGCCCAGATCGACGATGACTTGCCGGGGTTTGACGCCAAGGTCTTGCAGCAGGTTTGTCGTTTGTTCCAGCTGCGGAGCCAGGGTGTGGCCATCGAAAGGATTGCCGGTGAAGGCCCGGGCACCCACCATCAGGCCTTGCAGGTGCGTGACGGCCAGGCTGACCTTCACGCCGAACTCGTAGGGCTTCCTGGCCTTGCCTTTGCCGATGCATTCGACCTCGGGTGCGTGCAGCGCGTAGAGCTTTTTCTTGTCGTTGCGCTGCTGGGTGCGGATGCGCTCGGAGCGCTCCAGCAAGGTCTTCAGGGTGCTCAGCGCCATCGCGCTGGCGGGCGCTGTCGTTGGCATTGGCATTGGCGTTGGCGTTGGCGTTGGCGCTGTGTCTGGCGCCCCCTGGGACACAGCCACAGCCTGCGCGTCCAGCTTGCGCTGCACCTCGCGCATCACCACCCCGAGGATCGTGCGCTGGCGCTTGACCGCCTTCCTCAGGCGCTTGAACTGCTTGGCGTGTGCGTACCCGCCGGCCTTACGGCGCAGCGTCTTGCCTTCAGCGGCGAAGGTCTGCTTCAGCGCGATGCCTGCAGCCTTGGCGGCCTTGGCCACCTGGTAACGCGCAATCTCCAGCAGCCGGCTGTCCACCGGGTGGGCCATCGCCTTCTCTTGGACCGTGGAGTCCACGATCACCCGCTCCAACTCGGCGGGCTTGATGGCCTTGATCTCAACGGCACACTCGATGGTGGCTTTAAGCAACTGCTCCAAGCCTTCCTCTCCCAGACCTGATCGGAAGCGACCGATCTGTGTGGCGTCGCAGGGCACGCGCGGCTCGTAGTAGTCCATGCCGCTGAAAAACTGCCAAACCACGTTCTCGCTCCAGCGCTGAACGAGTTCTTCGTCGCTGAGGTTGAAGGCGTGCTTGAGGTACAGCAGGCTGGCCATCAGGCGGATCGGCAGGCGCGGACGGCCTGCGCTGCTGATGCCGCCGCCGAACTCAACCGGGTGTTCGCCCAGCAGGTC
>JBBQKT010000056.1:0-13453 GCA_038327205.1 Burkholderiales bacterium
GGACTTGTTGTCCAGGCTGGGCTGGGGCGAGATAGCTCTGCAGCTCCAGAACATCTTGCGGGAAGCGATCCTCGGCGGCATTGCTGAGGTGGCGACGCAGCGCCCGCATCGTCGGCTGATCGGTGCCCGGCGCGCGGCCCAGGCCCAGGTCGATGCGGCCGGGGAAGAGGGTGGCGAGGGTGCCAAACTGCTCGGCAATCGTCAGCGGCGCATGGTTGGGCAGCATGATGCCGCCGGAGCCGACGCGGATCGTCGTGGTGGCCGCCGCCAGCTGCCCGATCAGCACCGCAGTGGCCGCGCTGGCCACGCCGTCCATATTGTGGTGTTCGGCCACCCAGAAGCGGCGGTAGCCCAGGGTTTCGGCATGCTTTGCCAGCGCAATGCTGTTGAGCAGGGCCTCGCGGGCGTTGCTGCCCTCAACGATCGGGGCGAGGTCAAGGACGGACAGGGGAACGGGCTTCATGGGCCGAGTCTACGAAAAGAGTGCTGACGGCCCGCCCTAAACTGCTGGAATGGCCTTTTCTTCAGAACGTTTGCTCCGACTCGATGCCCTGCGCGGCCTGGCCATTGTCTGGATGGCGATCTTCCATTTCAGCTTTGATCTGCGTCATTTCGGCTTCACCCAGGCTGATTTTTACCGCGACCCGTTCTGGACCGGCCAGCGCACCGCCATCGTCAGCCTGTTCCTGCTCTGCGCCGGGGCCGGGCAGGCGGTGGCGATGGCGCAGCGGCAGAGTTGGCCGCGCTTCTGGCGGCGCTGGGCGCAGGTGGCGGGCTGTGCGCTGCTGGTATCGGCCGGCTCGTGGTTCATGTTTCCCAAGAGTTTTATCAGCTTCGGTGTGCTGCACGGCATGGCGGTGATGTTGTTGATCCTGCGTCTGGCCGGGCCGCGCGTGCCGGTCGCTGTGGCCCTGCTGCTGGGACTGGTTGCCGTGCTGCTGCCGCTGGCGCTGCACCACCCGCTTTTTGACAGCCGCTGGCTGAACTGGACCGGACTGGTAACGCGGCTGCCGATCACCGAAGACTATGTGCCGGTGCTGCCCTGGCTGGGGGTGATGCTGTGGGGCTTTGCCTTGATTCGATGGCGGCCTGAACTGTTGCAAGGTGCGCTGCCCAGGCTGCTTCATCCGCTGGCGCTTTTGGGCCGCTGGTCGCTCAGTTTCTACATGCTGCACCAGCCGGTTTTGATCGGCTTGTTGACCCTCGCAGTTACGATGCGGGCATGAGTTCCAACAAAATCCTGTTCGGCTTTCACGCCGTCACCGTGCGGCTGAAAACCCACCCCAAATCCGTCTCCGAAATCCATGTCGACACGACCCGCCGCGACCAGCGCATGCGGGCCTTTGTCGAGCGCTGCAAAGAGGCCGGCGCCAAGGTCGTCGACAGCGACGATGACCGCCTGAACAAGCTGGGCGGCACGACCCGCCACCAGGGTGTGGTCGCCAAGGTGCAGGCGATCGCGATGTCCCATTCGCTTGATGACGTGATGGACGCCGTTGAAGCGATGCCCTTGCTGCTGGTGCTGGACGGTGTGACCGACCCGCACAACCTCGGCGCCTGCCTGCGCGTGGCCGACGGGGCGGGTGCCCACGCGGTGATCGCGCCCAAGGACCACGCCGTTGGCCTGAATGCCACGGTGGCCAAGGTCGCCAGCGGCGCTGCCGAGACCGTGCCCTATTTGATGGTGACCAACCTGGCCCGCTCGCTGAACGAGCTGAAGGAGCGCGACATCTGGATCATCGGCACCTCCGATCAGGCCGAAAAATCGATCTATGACCTCGACCTGAACCGCCCGGTGGCCCTGGTGCTGGGCGCCGAGGGCGACGGCCTGCGCCAGCTGACCGCCAAGACCTGCGACGAGCTGGTGCGCATCCCGATGCAGGGCGCGGTCGAGAGCCTGAATGTGTCGGTTGCCGCGGGCGTTTGCCTGTTTGAAGCGCTGCGCCAGCGCACGAAATTTTCGGAACACAAGGAATAGTCATGGCCGTCATCGAAGTTCAACATCCCCTCGTCAAACACAAGATCGGTCTGATGCGCGAGGCCGATATCTCGACCAAGAAGTTCCGCGAGCTGACCGGCGAGGTCGCGCGGCTCTTGGCCTATGAGGCGACGGCCGATTTCCCGCTCGAAAAGACCACGATCGATTGCTGGAGCGGCCCCACCGAGGTCGATCAGATTGCCGGCCGCAAGGTCACCGTCGTGCCCATCCTGCGCGCGGGCCTGGGCATGCTGGACGGCGTGCTCGACATGATCCCGAACGCCAAGATCAGCGTCGTCGGCCTGGCGCGCGACCACGAGACCCTGCAGCCGGTGCACTATTTCGAGCGCTTTGTCGGTCAACTCGACGAGCGCACCGCCTTGATCGTTGACCCGATGCTGGCGACCGGCGGCTCGATGAACGCGACCATCGACTTGCTCAAACGCCGTGGTGCCAAAGACATCCGCGCCCTGGTGCTGGTCGCCGCGCCCGAGGGCATCGCCGCGCTGGAAGCGGCCCATCCCGATGTGCGCTGCTGGACGGCCGCCATCGACAGCCATCTGAACGAGCAGGGCTACATCATTCCGGGCCTGGGTGATGCGGGCGACAAGATCTTCGGGACGAAAGAAGGCTAGGTAAGCCTTCTTTCGATCTTGGAAGGCTAGGTAAGCCTTCTTTCGATCTTGGAAGGCTAGGTAAGCCTTCTTTTGATCTTGGAGGGCTAGGTAAGCCTTCTTTAGATCTTGGAAGGCTAAACCAGGCCGACGGCACCTAAGACGCCACCGCCCGCCACCAGCCACACCAGGCTCAGCTTGGTGCGCAAGGTCAGGCCGACGGTGGCGGCCATCAAGGCGACGGTTGTCCAGCGGTGCGCCGGGGCCAGCAGATAAGGCTCGGCCAACAGCCAGCCGGTCGCCAGCATCAGTCCCAGGGTCAAAGGCATCATCCCGGCAGTGAAGCTGCGCACCATCAGGCCGTCCTTGTTGGCGCGGGCCCAGCGGGTGGCGCTGAGCACCAGGGTGGTGGAGGGCAGCAGGATACCGGCCATGGCGGCCAACGCACCGTTTAGCCCGGCCACATTCCAGCCCAGCACGGCAACGAAAAGGATGTTCGGGCCGGGGGCGGCCTGAGCAATCGCAATCGAGGTGGTGAACTGCGTGTCGGTCAGCCAATGTTGCTGGCCAACCAGGTAACGGTGCATCTCGGGCGCGGTGGTGATGGCGCCGCCGATTGACAGCAGGGACAGGGTCAAGAAGTGCAGGAACAGTGGCAGCAGGTCTTGGCTCACTTCAGGCGTCTCCCCGCCAAGGCCATGCCCACGCTGCCCAAACACACCAGCAGCAAGGGCAGGGGCACACGCAGCACCGCAATCGCCAAGAAGGTCAGCCCGGCCAGCCCTGCGGCTGCAAGCCGGCCCATCGGGTTGCTGTTGAGCGAGGGCAGCAACTTCACGCCGGTCGCCAGAATCAGCCCGGCCGATACCGCGCCCATGCCGCGCAAGGCGTTCACCGCCACCGGGTGCATTGCCAGCTCGCTGTACAGCGCGGCCAGGGCGATCACCAGCACCGAGGGCAACAGCAACATGCCCGCCAGCGCGGTGAACGCGCCGCGCACGCCGAAATAGCGGTCACCGATCATCAGCGACAGGTTGACGACATTCGGGCCGGGCAGCACCTGGGCGATGGACAGCAGTTCGACAAACTCATCGCGCCGCAGCCAGCGCAGGCGCTCGACCAACTCGGTCTGCGCAATCGCCAGTACGCCGCCAAAGCCCTGCAGCGCCAGCCGGGTGAAGGCCCAGAACAGCACCCAGCAGTTGGCGGGCGCGGGAGCGGGCGTGGGCACTGCGGCAGCCAAGTCCAGCTCGGCCGGATCGGTCACCGCAGAACCTTCAGCGCCTCGGGGTTGACCAGGTTGCTGGGCTGGCCGCCAATAAAGTTCAGCACATTGTCGAAAGCTGCGTCGAAATACTGCTCGTAGCTGTCCTGCTCGACATAGCCGATGTGGGGCGTGCAGATCGCGTTTTCGAGCCGCAGCAGGGGCTGGCCCTGGAGCACGGGTTCGCTGTCGAACACATCGATCGCTGCCATGCCGGGCCGCCCCCGGTTGAGTGCCGAGACCAGGGCGCCCTCGGTCAACAGTTCGGCACGCGAGGTGTTGACGAACAGGGCGGTGGGCTTCATGCGTGCCAGGTCTTCGGGCGTGATCAGGGCGCGTGTGTCGTCGGTCAGCCGCAAATGCAGGCTCAGCACATCGCTGCTGGCGAAAAACGCCTCGCGGCTGTCGGCGGTGGCAAAGCCGTCGGCCTCTGCGCGCAGCCTTGAGGCCTCGCTGCCCCAGACCTGCACCTGCATGCCAAAGGCCTTGCCATAGCCGGCCACCAGCTGTCCGATACGGCCGTAGCCCCAGATCCCCAGGGTTCGGCCGCGCAGCACCATGCCGACACTGAAGTTGGGCGGCATCGAGCCCGACTTCAGCCCCGACTGCTGCCAGGCCCCGTGCTTGAGATTGCCGATGTACTGCGGCAAGCGCCGCATCGACGCCATGATGAGGGCCCAGGTCAGCTCGGCCGGGGCAACGGGCGAGCCCACGCCCTCGGTCACCGCGATGCCTAGCTTGGTGCAGGCCGCCACGTCGATATGACTGCCGACCTTGCCGGTCTGCGAGATCAGCTTGAGCTTGGGCAGTTTTTCGAGCAATTGACGCGGAAAGTGCGTGCGCTCGCGGATCAGCACCAGCACCTCGGCATCGCGCAGCCGGATCGAAAGCTGGCCGATGCCTTTGACCGTGTTGGTGAACACCTTGGCGTTCAGCGCTTCCAGCTTGGTGGCACAGCGCAGTTTGCGCACCGCGTCTTGGTAGTCGTCAAGGATGATGATGTTCATAGCTGCCGGGCATTTTGCACGCTGAAGGGGTGCCCAGCGGGCCAGGGCGCAAATCGTTACGATCCGGCTCCTTTGAAGGAGACTTGTCATGACGATTTCAATGCACGCCGCCAGCGCCCCCGCCTTTGCCAAGATGTTCGGCAACATGATGGTGTGGCTGGAAGCCGCCAAGGCCCATGCCGAAGCCCGCAAGTTCGACAGCGTCAACTACCTGGGACTGCGCCTGGCGCCCGACATGCTGCCCCTGGCCAAGCAGATCCAGATCACCAGCGACACCGCCAAGGCCTGCATCGCCCGCCTGGCTGGGCAGACCGCGCCAAGCTACGAGGACAACGAGGCCAGCATCGACGAGTTGATTGCCCGCATCATCCGCACCCGCGACTATGTGTTGTCGGTGCCCGCCGCCGAGGTCGACGGCAGCGAGAGCCGCGTCATTGAGATCCCGCGCCGGGGTGCCGAGCCGCGCAAGTTCGACGGCGAAAACTATCTGCGTCACTACGCGCTGCCGAACTTTTACTTCCACGCCAGCATGACCTATGCGCTGCTGCGCCAAGCCGGTGTACCGCTGGGCAAGATGGACTACCTGGGCGGCTGATCTCGCAGGATTCAGCGGCAGCATCGCAGCATTACCGCACCGCACCGCCACCGCCACAGCAAGGCGAAATGCGTAATTCGCCACAGGAACCAACAGGCGTATGTCTCCATGGCCGATGGTCGTCCTCGCGATGTGCGCGCTGTCGCTTCAGTCGACAGGCAAGGCTTTGACCGCGCCTGAACCCACGGCCAAGGCGGCGCAGCCCGCCAGCCTGCCGCTTGCGGCCGCGCAGCGTCGCCGCCTGGCGGCCGACTTCATCGCCGCCGGCGACCGGGCGTCCACCATCGTGCAGTGGCTGCAAATGCCGGCTAGCGAGCGCCTGGCGCTGGACGGGATGACCGAAAGCCGGCGGTCGATGCTCAACCGCCGCAGCGTGAGTGCGCTCAAGAGTGGCAACGACACCCTGGCCTTCTTTCGCTTCATGAACGACCCCAGCACGCAGCTGACTTTCATCCAGGCAGACTATTTGAGCTCGCTGCAAGACGCACCTCCCGAGCGCGACGGCCGCCAGTACGTCGCTTGGTGGGAAATCCGCAACCTGCGCAGGGTGGCCAAAGTCCGCGCTGCTTTTGGCAACCGGCCTGGGGCCAAGGTGCTGACTGTGGTGGGCGCATCTCACAAGCCGTATGACGAGGCTTATCTGGACTTGATGCATGACGTGCAGCTGGTCGACGCGCAGGCCGTGCTGCGCTGAAAGCGCCAGTTCGGGCCCTTGATCTCGAACGATAAGCAGCCACAAAGCCGCCTTTATCGGCCTGCCCCCCGAGGGCGGGCGCTCCTACCATCGGCTAAGCCCTCAAGTGCCGCTCGCTGCGGCCTCTGCTTGCCATGGATCTGTCTGCCCCCACTGTCGCCGCCCCCAACACCGCCATGCAGCAGATCGAGCAGATGCTCGCTGCTGCCCGCACCGGAAAGGTTGAGCTAGGCACCCTCATGGAGCAGGCCAATGCCCTGCAAGCTGCGGGCTTGGCCGAGGCTGCTGCTCTGCTGTACCAAAACTGGTTGGCGAGCACCGCTTCACCGTTTCAGCATGTGGCGCTGTACAACTGGGGCACGTTGCTGGGCGGCAATAAGCGACATGCGGAGGCCGAGAACGCTTACCGACTGGCGCTGCAACTACAGCCGAATTTTTCGCAGGCCCGGCTGAACCTGGGTCATCAGCTGGAGCATTTGGGCCGGATTGATGAAGCGCTGGCCGCATGGGCCGAGGTTGCCGATGACGGCGCAAGACTCGATTTAGAGTTGAGACTGCATGCGCTGAACAATGCCGCGCGTCTGCTGGAGATTCAAAAACGCTATGCCGAGGCACAAGCGTTGATGTGCCGCAGCCTTGTGTTGCAACCGACACAGGCCAGCGTGATCCAACACTACGTCCATATCCGCCAGAAGCAGTGCGAATGGCCGATCTACCAAACGATTGGCGAGGTGACTCACAACCAATTGCTGGTCGGCACCTCACTCTTGGCCATGCTCAGCGCCAGCGACGACCCAGCACTGCAATTGTTGGTGGCTCAGCGCTTTGTGCATGAAAAAGTGGTCAAGACTATTGCCCCCCCGTTGCATGCGCAAGCCAAGAATCCGCGCAGTGGCAGGATCAAAATTGGCTACCTGTCCGGCGACTTGTGCATGCATGCAGTGGGGCTGCTGACGCCCGAATTGTTCGAGTTGCATGACCGAAGCCGCTTTGAGGTGCATGCCTTTTGCTGGAGCCGCGACGACGGCACGGCGCAGCGCGAGCGCATTTTGCGCGCGATGGATCACCACCACCGGATTGGCGGCGTGGATGACCTGACGGCAGCACGGCTGATTGCGGAAGCCGGGATCGATGTGCTGATCGATTTGCAAGGTTTGACCAGCGGCGCCCGGCCGGACATCCTGGCCCATCGAGGCGCCCCCATCCAGGCCAGCTATTTGGGCTTGCCGGCCACCTCGGCTTTGCCAGGAGTGGACTGGATCATTGCCGACCGCTTCGTGATGCAGCCGGAGTACCTGCCGTTCTGCACCGAAAAGCCGATCTACCTGCCCAATTGCTACCAAGTCAGCGACCGCCAGCGCGATGTGGGCCCGATGCCGACGCGGGCGCAGTACGACCTGCCGGACGACGCCTTTGTTTTCTGCGCGTTCAACAACAACCACAAGTTCAGCGAAGACGTGTTTGCCAGCTGGATGCGGGTGCTGGCGGCCGTGGACCACAGCGTCTTGTGGCTGCTGGCTGACAACCCTTGGGCCAAGGCGAACATGCTGCGCGTGGCGGCTGCTCATGGCGTGGCGGAGGATCGCCTGATCTTTGCACCGCGTGTGCCGCCGCCGGAATACCTGGCCCGCTTTGCCCTGGCCGATTTGTTCCTCGACACCTTTCCCTACAACGCCGGGACGACGGCCAGCGACTGCCTGTGGATGGGCACGCCGATCCTGACGCGCTCGGGACGCAGCTATATCTCGCGCATGGCTGGCAGCCTGCTGACCGCCGTGGGCCTGCCCGATCTCATCACCACCAGCCTGGCCGAGTACGAGCAGCGGGCGGTGCAGATCGGCCAAAGTCCGGCGCGGGCAGCGTCGTACAAGCGCTATCTTCGCGACCATGGCCGTAGCTCGGCTTTGTTTGACATCCCGGCCACCGTGCGGGCCATGGAGGCCGAGTTTGAGCGGCTGGCTATCGCCGAGCGTCAGGTCCAGGCCGAACGGCTGAAGGCGGCCCGTGTCAGCTGATCGCCACGATCCATTTTTTGACGGCAAGCCCAAGCTGGCTGCTGTGCAAGAGCCTGCGCCGCCGGATCCGCTGCAAGGCCTGGCCGACCAGCCGGTGGGTGACCCGCTGCTTGCCGCGCTCGCCTGGCTGACGCGGCACCACGGCCGCGGCCGCTCGGCCGAGTCGCTGCGCGCTGGCGCACCAATCGAAGGCCCCCTGGCCCCAGACCAGGCACTGCGCGTGATGCGGGAGGCGGGCTACAAGGCCGGGCTGCTGCGCAAGGCGATCGATGACATCAACCCGGCCTTGATGCCGGCCGTGCTGCTGCTCAACGAAGGTGATGCCTGCGTGCTGGTGCGGCGGTTGGAGGCCGGCAATTACGAAGTCGTGTTCCCCGGCACCGATGCCGACAGCGCCGGCTTGTGCACCGCCACCACGACCGAGTTGTCGGCCGAGTTCAGCGGCTTTGTGTTGGTCGCCTCGCCGCAGGAACAGTCGCAAGCCCACACCCGTCACCCGCACGATGAGTTGTTGCGGCCTGGCAAGTCGCATTGGCTGTGGGGCACGTTGAAGCGTTTCATTCCCTATTACCGTTCGGCCCTTCTGGCGGCCCTGCTCAGCAATGTGCTGATGTTGGTGTCGGGCTTGGTGACCTCGGTGATCTACGACAAGGTCATCCCACATCAGGCCTTGGTGACCTTGTGGACGCTGGCCATCGGCGCGGGCCTGGCCTTGGTTTTTGACATGTTTGCCCGCCAACTGCGCGCGCACCTGATTGATTTGGCCGGGCGCAAAGCCGACTTGATCATCGGGGCCAAATTGTTTCGCCAGACCCTGGGTGTGCGCATGGAGCACAAGCCGGCCTCAGCAGGTTCTTATGCGCACTACCTGGCACAAGTCGAGGTAGTGCGGGACTTCTTCACCTCCGCCACGATGTCGGCCGTGACCGATCTGCCCTTTGTGCTCCTGTTCGTTGCGATGACCTTCATCATCGGTGGACCCTTGGGGTGGGTGTTGGTGTGTGCCATTCCCATCATCTTGCTGCTGACCTATGGCATTCAGGGCTATCTGCGCAGGGCCATGCGCACCAACATGACCGAGATGGCCGATCTGCAAGGTACTTTGGTGGAGGCCATCGAGGGACTGGAAGACTTGAAGGCAGCCGGCGCGGAAGGGCGATTTTTGCGCCGCTATGAAACCAGCACCGCGATTGCCGCCGAATCGGCGTTGCGGGCCCGCAATCTGTCGAGTTGGAGCAACAACTTCACCGCAACCCTGCAGCAAGCCATCACGCTGATCATGCTGGTTTGGGGCGTCTACCTGATCCAAGATCGGACCATCAGCGCCGGCGCCCTGATCGGCGCAGTGATGTTTGCTGGTCGGGCGATTGCACCGCTGGGTAGCTTGGTGGGCCTGGCCACCCGCTACCAGGGCGCACGTGCGGCGATGCTGTCTATCGACCAGCTGATGAACCAGCCGACCGAGCGCGAATCCGACCGCAACTATGTGGCGCTGAACCAAATCAATGGTCGCCTGGGCCTGCACGACGTCGGCTTTGCCTATCCGGGTGCCAGCGACGGCAGTGCCGCGCCAAAGGTGCTCAGAGCTGTGAACTTGAGGCTTGAGGCGGGCGAGCGCGTTGCCGTGCTGGGCCGCATTGGCAGTGGTAAATCAACCATCTTGCGATTGCTGGCCGGGCTCTATCAGCCGACCGAGGGCATGGTCGATGTGGACGGCATTGATCTGCGCCAGGTCGACCCGGCCGAGTTTCGTGCGCGGGTTGGCTTTGTTTCGCAGGAGCCGCGCTTGTTCCACGGCACCTTGCGCGATAACGTTTTGATGGGGCGGGCGCACTTGGACGCGCAGCGGCTGGTCGAGGTGGCCCGCTTGACGGGCTTGGACCGTGTTGTTGCCGGCCATCCGATGGGCTGGGATCTGCCGGTTGGCGAAATGGGCGGTCTGCTGTCGGGCGGGCAGCGGCAACTGGTGGCACTGGCTCGCAGCCTCGTCACCAAACCGCAAATTCTGTTGATGGATGAACCGACCAGCTCGATGGATGCGCAGTCCGAGATGGCGTTCTTGCGCCAACTTCGTGACGCTGCCGGGAACTGCACGCTGGTGGTTGTGACCCACCGGCCCGCTGTGCTGGAACTGGTCTCGCGCATCGTCGTGGTGGACACCGGGCGCGTCGTGCTCGACGGCCCGCGCGACCAGGTGCTGGCCGCGCTGTCGGGTGTCAAGCCCACCGCGCCCACGCCGGCTGGTGCTGATGTGCATATGCATCCGTCCGCCCAACCGCAACAACGAGCTGCAAGCGTCTAGCCATGGCTGAACTCACCCGAGAAGAAGGCCTGTTCGTCAGCGGGCTGCACAGTGCCCATATCGATGAACCACTGCCGCGCGTGACCTGGGTGCTGTATTTGCTGCTGATCGTGGTTGCTTCTGCCATCACCTGGTCATCGCTGGCCCATGTGGATGAGATCACCCGCAGCGACGGGCGCATCGTGCCTGATGGGCGCGAGCAAGTCATCGCCAGCCTGGAGAGCGGCATTCTGCGTGAGCTGTTCGTCAAGGAAGGCCAGGAAGTGGCAGTTGGCCAGGAGTTGGCCCAGCTCGACCCGACCCGGGTTGAGGCGCAACAAAACGAAGGTCAAGCCAAACGCCTGGCCCTGCAGGCCCAGGTGGCGCGGCTGAGCGCCGAGGCCAGCGGCAAGCCCTTGAAATTCCCGCCCGAGGTGCTGGCTGTGCCCCGTATCGCTGAGGCCGAGTCGGAAGCATTCGAAGCCCGGCGGCGCTTGCTGGATGAGGCCGTCAGCAGCATCAACCGCAGCGCCGCCCTGCTGGGCCGTGAGCTGAAGATGGCGCAAGACATGTCGGCCAAGGGCCTGATGTCGGATGTGGAGCTGATGCGGCTGAATCGCCAGGTCAACGAGATGCAGCAGCAGCGGGCCGAACGCATTGGCCGTTTTCGCCAGGAAGCGAGCAGCGAAGCTGTGCGGGTCAGCAATGAGCTGGCGCAGCAAGACGAGCAGATGGTGGTGCGCCAGGACGCTCTGGCCCGTACCGCCTTGAAATCACCAGTGCGCGGCGTGGTGAAGAACATCCGCGTCAGTACGGTCGGCGGCATCATTGGGGCCGGTGCGCCCATCATGGAAATCTCGCCCTTGGGGCCGCGGGTGCTGGTTGAGGCGCGCATTCGCCCGCGTGACATCGGCTTTGTCCGTGTCGGCCAGCTGGCCGAAGTGAAGTTGTCGGGCTATGACTTCAATGTCTACGGCGGGCTGGAGGGCAAGATCGAATACATCGGCCCTGACGCTGTCAACCCTGAGGGCGACAAATCCGGCGAGGGCGGCTACTACCGCGCCACCATCGCGGCTGACCGCAACAACCTGCGCATGAAGGGCAAGCCGCTGCCGGTGATCCCCGGCATGACGGCGCAGGTGGAGATCAAGACCGGCGAGCGCTCGGTGCTGAGCTATCTGCTGCGGCCAATGATGAAGTCGCAGGAAGCGTTGCGGGAGCGCTGAGGTGTCATCCCAGCGAAGGCTGGGATCAAGGCTCGTGAAACTCGTCGAGTGCAGCGACTGGATTCCAGCCTTCGCTGGAATGACGAGGGGAGAGTCGGTGCTTTTCCAGCCTTTAGCCTTGCCTCCAACATGATGTAGTCATGGCATCAAGCCAATGGGCTGAAACCATGTTCAAACACTCTGTTTTATTCCCCGCCCTGATCGTCTTCGCCTCCGCATTACAGGCACAAGGCCGCTGCAATGAAGACGATGCCGGGCCATCTCGTGCGGGCCGAGACGCCAGCATGACCGACACCGGCAAGGCCGATCCGCGCACGCAGCTGCAGGAATTGGTCGCTTTAGCGCAGCAACGCAGCCGGGCGATCGGCGCGACGCGCATGCTGGCGTTGGCCGCCGAGGCAGACTTGGCGGAGACCAAGGCCTCACGCCTGCCGGTGCTCAGCCTCGGCGGGCTGGGCGCGCATGTCGGCAGCATCGTTAACGGCGCTGACCAGGGTCGCGGCTTCCAGGGGCGTGCAACGGTCACCGTCAGCGCGCCGATCTATGACTCGGGACGCATCGCCAAGCTGACTGACTGGCGAAGCCAGCTCGCCGATGCCGCCCGTTTCGGCCAGAACAATGCCGAAGAGCAGCTGGCGCTGCAGACGGTCAACCTGACGTTGGACCGCGGCCGCTATGTGCTGCAGGCCCAGGTCTACAGTCAATATGTTCGAAAGATGAGCTGCTTGGTCGATGCGCTGGAAATCATCACCAAGGCCGACCGCGGCCGCGCCAGCGAACTGGTGCAGGCGCAAAAGAGCTTGCAGCAGGCCGATTTGTCCTATGAGCAAACCCTGTCAGCGCTCAAGCAGACCGAGATCCGGCTGAAGCGTTTTGTCGGCGACACCTTGCCGCCCAGTGCCGGCATGACGGCCGTGCTGTCCCGCCTGCCCGACCTGAATGAGTTGCAGCAGGACATTCTGCTCAGCGCCGACGTGGCCCAAGCCAGTGCCCAGGCCAAGGCCCAGCGCAGCTATGCAGAATCGGTGCGGGCCGGGCAGCAACCCTCCGTCAGCCTGGTCGCAACCGGCTCGACCGCGCTCGGGGCCAACCGGGTGACCGATTGGACCGGCGGCGTCTCGGTCAACATCCCCATCGTCCAGCCCGGCGCCGATGCCTCGATGACGGCCGCCGTTCGGCGCTCTCAGGCCGCCAGCCTGCAGCGCGATGAAACCATCGACGCCAAGCGCTATCGCTTGCTGGAAACCTACGAGGCCGCGACGTCCGCGCTCGACCGGGCCAAGCGGGTCATCGACATCCTGCGCAACAGCGACCGTGTGCGCGCCTCGACCCTGCAGCAATGGCAGCAGCTCGGCAAACGCAGTTTGTTCGACGTGATGGGGGCTGAAAGTGATTACTACTCTTTGCGCATCGCGCATGTGAATGCCATGTTTGATGCCCAGCAACTGGTGGCCGTGATGTGGTCGAGCGGGCGCGGCGTCGGGATGGCACTGCGATGAAATTGGCCATCACCTCCATTCAGCGCAACCGCGGCAAGTGGATCGTCGAATGGCTCGCGTTTCATATGCTGGTGGGCTTTGAGCATTTCTATCTGTACGCCCACAAGACCGATGACGGCATGACCGAGACCCTGGTCAAGTTGGGTCGTCATTACGACATCAAAGTGCACCTGCTCGATGACCAGCCGCAGCCGCAACTGCTGGCCTATCAGCACGCCTACAACGCCTACGGCGATGGGGTGGACTGGATGGCATTCATTGACGGTGACGAGTTCTTGCA
>JBBQKT010000057.1:0-13341 GCA_038327205.1 Burkholderiales bacterium
CACGGTCAGCTTGTTCCAGCGGCCATCGCTCCACAAGCGGTTCATCGGGTTGAGCATGTCGAGCAGGGACAGGTATTTGTCCAGCGGCAGGCCGTCCCAGGTGGGCGTGCCGACCTCGGAAAAAGCAATGTCGGGCTCGACGAAGTTGATGTACCGAACTTTGGACCCTGAAGACCGCTGCGGCCGCTGCGGCGCCGCGTCCGCCCCCCCGAGGGGGAGCAAGTCGCCTTGGGGCGGCCCGGCGCCGACTTC
Organism: Burkholderiales bacterium; assembly: GCA_038327205.1. Taxonomy (GTDB): domain Bacteria; phylum Pseudomonadota; class Gammaproteobacteria; order Burkholderiales; family Burkholderiaceae_C; genus Paucibacter_A. The sequence goes on from JBBQKT010000057.1 coordinate 253, forward strand.
GCCGTCTTCACGGACGAATGTGCGCACCAGCCGCTGCTTCGAGCGCTTGCCCTCGATGTGCTCGAGCAAGGCCAGCAACGGGCGCTCACCGGCGTCAAGGGTGATGAAGTCGAAATAGTCGAACACTCGCACCTCGGTCAGCTCGCGCAGCTCGGTGTTGACGAAGCCGCCGCCCAGCGCCAGCACGATGGCCGGGTCCAGCGCCTTGATCGTTTGCGCGATGCGAAACGCGGCGTACACCGCGCCAGGGAAGGGCACCGAGATCAGCACAACGGTGGGCGCGTGGCGGGCGATGGCGGCGAGCGTGAGGTCGTGCAGCGTGTCGTCAACCAGATTCTTCGGGGCGGCCAGGGCGGCGGCCAGCGGCTCGAAGGTGGGCTGGCTGGTGGCGAGCTTTTCGGCGTAACGGACAAATTCAAAGCGCGGGTCGACCGCCTCGCGCAGCACATCGGCCAGGTCGTTCAGGTACAGGGTGGCGAGGTGGCGGGCCTTGTCCTGCAGGCCCAGCGCACCGAAGGCCCAGGCCAGCGGGTCATCGCCTTCTTCTTCAACGCCGAACGCCGCGCCGTAGACATCAATCGTCGCAAACCGCGGGCCTTCGGGCAAAAACGCACGGCTGCAGATGCGATGGGCCAGCGTCGCATCGCGGTTTTGCAAAAAGGCAATCAGCGGCGTGATGGTGGCGAGATAGCGGTCGAATTGCTCAGCAAACGCTTGGACGCAAGGCGCTCGCTTGGCGTCTGCCAGCAACAGCACTTGGACGCGCAGGGCGATCAATCCCTCGCGGGAAAACAGCCGCAGCATCAGGGCGAGGGCCAGGTCTTCCTGCACCGCCTCGACACCGCGTGAACGCAAAAATCCGGTCAGGTAGGCGGTGGACGGATAGGGCGTGTTGAGCTGGGTCATCGGCGGGATGACGGACAGCACACGAACAGGCCTTGAATGGGGGGGTGACGACATATTAGGGGTGGACAAATTGAAAAATTAAGCGCCGATCTCAGTGTTTTCCCTTCGGCGCGGTCGGCCGCATTGCAGATATCCTGCTGCCGATCTGGGGTACGGCGTGGCCGCCTCGGAACTCATTCAACAGCTTCGGGCATGCACCGCTGGCTAACGCCAGCCGGAGACGGCCCCACTCAGAAGCTGGTTCATTCAACGATTTTAGGAACTACCCATGGCTTCAATCGAAGTAGGTAATGTGCCTGTTTCCGGCAGCGGCGCGGTTTCGGGCGCAAGTTGGCTCGACAAAGAGCGCACGATCGCCGGTCCCGGCTTCAACCGCTGGCTGGTGCCACCGGCCGCCTTGGCCATTCATTTGTGCATCGGCATGGCCTATGGCTTTTCCGTCTTTTGGCTGCCGCTGTCGAAGGCCTTGGGCATCAAGGACGCGATCAAATGCGGCCCCGAGGTCGGCTTCTTCGCGCAGCTGACCACCACCTCCTGCGACTGGCAGATCGCCACCCTGGGCTGGATGTACACCCTGTTCTTCGTCTTCCTGGGCTGCTCTGCGGCCATCTGGGGCGGCTGGCTGGAGCGTGCTGGCCCGCGCAAGGCCGGCGTGGTCAGCGCCCTGTGCTGGTGTGGCGGCATGTTGATCTCGGCGCTGGGCATTCATTTGCACCAGTTCTGGTTGATGATTTTGGGCAGTGGCGTGATCGGCGGTATTGGGCTGGGGCTGGGCTATATCTCGCCGGTTTCGACCCTGATCAAATGGTTCCCGGACCGGCGCGGCATGGCCACCGGCATGGCCATCATGGGCTTTGGCGGCGGCGCAATGATCGGCTCGCCGCTGGCGGCCGAGCTGATGAAGCGCTTTGCCACCCCGACCGATGTCGGCGTGATGCAAACCTTCATCGTGATGGCGCTGGTCTACTTCGTCTTCATGATGGCCGGCGCACTGGGCTACCGCGTGCCGCCCTCGGGCTGGAAGCCTGCCGGCTGGACGGCGCCCGCCGCGCAGACCAGCAACACGATGATCACCCAGCGCCATGTGCATGTGAGCAAGGTCTGGGGCATTCCACAGTTCTGGCTCGTCTGGATCGTGCTGTGCATGAACGTCAGCGCCGGCATCGGCGTGATCGGCATGGCCAGCCCGATGCTGCAAGAGGTGTTTGGCGGCAACCTGATTGGCGTGGCGCTGAAGTTTGGCGAACTGGACAAACCACAGCTGGCCGCGATTGCCGGCGTGGCTGCGGGCTTCACCGCGCTGCTGAGCCTGTTCAACATCGGCGGCCGCTTCTTCTGGGCCAGCCTGTCGGACAAGCTGGGCCGCAAGCTGACCTATGTGGTGTTCTTTGTGCTCGGCGGCCTGATGTACGCCAGCATTCCGAGCAGCGCCTCGGCCGGCTCCAAGCTGCTCTTCGTGGGCGCCTGCTGCGTGATCTTGAGCATGTATGGCGGCGGCTTTGCCACCGTACCGGCCTACCTGGCCGACCTGTTCGGCACGCAGATGGTGGGCGCCATCCACGGCCGGCTGCTGACCGCCTGGGCCACCGCCGGCATCCTCGGGCCGGTTGTTGTGAACTACATGCGCGAGTACCAGCTGGGCCTGGGCCTGCCGAAGGATCAGGTCTACAACCAGACCATGTACATCCTGGTCGGCATGTTGGTGATCGGCCTGATCGCCAACCTGATGATCCGGCCGCTGGCCGACAAATGGTTCATGAACGACGCCGAGCTGGCCGAAGAGAAGCGCCTGGCCCATGACCGCGCGCAAGCCGCCGAAGTCGGCAAGGGTTCGGCGGCTAGCGCCGCCACGCCGACAGTGCTGGTCGCCCTGGCCTGGGCCGCCGTGGGCATCCCGCTGGCCTGGGGCGTCTACAAGACCTTGCTGAACGTGTCGAAGTTCTTCAACTGATAGGCTGACGCTGTAAGCAGAAACTCCCGCCTCGTCGGGAGTTTTTTCTTGGTGAATAGCAACGGATATTGATGCCATGAGCGAACAAAGAAAAATCGAGTTCTACAAAGGCCCGGCCGGTGGCTGGGGCGCGCTGAAGAGCGTGGCCAAGCAGCTGCTGCAACAAGGCATCCCCGCCAAGGGCGCCTTGACGATGCTGCATGCCAACCAGCCAGACGGCTTCGACTGCCCCGGCTGCGCCTGGCCCGATCGGGATCACACCTCGACCTTTGAGTTCTGCGAAAACGGCGTCAAGGCCGTCGCCGCCGAGGCCACCTCCAAACGTGCGACGCCCGCCGTCATCGGCAGCAAGACCGTGGCCGAATGGGCGCTGGAGCCCGACTTCAACCTGGAAGCCACCGGCCGCTTGACCGAGCCGATGGTTTATGACGCGGCCACCGACCGCTACATCGCCACCAGCTGGGAGTCGGCCTTCAGCCTGATCGGCTGGCATCTGCGCACGCTGAGCAACCCGAACGACGCGATCTTCTACACCTCGGGCCGCACCAGCAACGAAGCCGCCTTCCTGTATCAACTGTTCGTGCGCGAGTACGGCACCAACAACTTCCCCGATTGCTCGAACATGTGCCACGAGCCCAGCGGCGCGGCGATGAAGCCGACGATCGGCGTGGGCAAGGGCACGGTCACGCTCGATGACTTCGAACAGGCGGACGCGATCTTTATCTTTGGCCAGAACCCCGGCACCAACCATCCGCGGATGCTGGGCGAGCTGCGCGAGGCGAGCAAGCGCGGCGCCAAGATCGTCAGCTTCAACCCGCTGCGGGAACGCGGCCTGGAGCGCTTCGCCGATCCGCAAAGCCCGATCGAGATGGCCACGATGGGCTCGACGCCGATCAGCAGCAACTACTTTCAGCTCAAGATCGGCGGCGATCTGGCCCTGCTGATGGGCATGGCCAAGCATGTCTTCGCGCTGGACGACTTGGCGCAGCGCGACAACAAACCGCGCGTGCTCGACCTCGAATTCATCACCGAACACACCACCGGCATCGCCGATTTCGAAGCCAGCGTGCGCGCAGAGCCCTGGGGCCTGATCGTGGCCGAAGCGGGCCTGAGCCAGGCGCAGATCGAGCAGGCGGGCGAGCTTTACGCCAGCAGTGCGCGGGTCATTGCCTGCTGGGGCATGGGCATCACCCAGCACCAGCATTCGGTGGCCACCATCCACATGATCAACAACCTGTTGATGCTGCGCGGCAACTTGGGCCGACCCGGCGCGGGCGCCTGCCCGGTGCGCGGCCACAGCAATGTGCAGGGCGACCGGACGATGGGCATTTACGAAAAGCCTGCACCCGCCTTCCTCGACCGGCTGGGCGAGGTGTTCGGCTTCGCGCCGCCACGCGAGCATGGGGTGGACACCGTGGGTGCCATCGAGGTGATGCTGGCTGAGCCCGGCAAGGTCTTCATCGCGATGGGCGGCAACTTTGCTGCCGCGACACCCGACACCGCCGCCACCTTCAAGGCGATGCGCCAGTGCGCGTTGACCGTCCACATCGCCACCAAATTCAACCGCAGCCATGTGGTGCACGGCAAGCAGGCGCTGCTCCTGCCCTGCCTGGGCCGCACCGAGATCGATATGCAGGCCGGCGGCCCGCAGGGCGTGACGGTGGAAGACTCGATGAGCATGGTCCACCTGTCGACCGGCATGAACGCCCCGGCCTCCGAGCAGCTGCTGTCCGAGCCGATGATCGTCGCCCGCATGGCTGTGGCTGCCCTGCCCGCCAGCCGCACACCGTGGATGGCCCTGGCCGGTGACTACGCGCTGATCCGCGACAAGATCGAAGCGGTGTTCCCGGACTTTGCCGGCTTCAACGAGAAGATCAAGAAGCCCGGCGGCTTCCGCCTGCGCAACACCGCGTCCGAGCGGGTCTGGGTGACGGCCAGCGGCCGTGCCGAGTTCCGCGCGCACCGGGTGCCGACCGACACCTCGATCCACCGCGCTAAGGCGACCGGTAAACAGACGGATACCGTGGTCTTCGCGCTAGCCACCGTCCGCTCGCACGACCAGTACAACACGACGATCTACGGCATGGACGACCGTTACCGCGGCGTCTACGGCCACCGCCGCGTGGTCTTCATCAACGCCGAAGATCTGCGCCAGATCCGCATGAAGGCCGGTGATTGGGTAGACCTGACCAGCCTGTACGGCGACGGCCAATCACGCAGCGCCGAGCGCTTTCTGCTGGTCGAGTACGACATCCCGCGCGGCTGCTTGGCCAGCTATTACCCCGAGACGAATGGCCTGATCCCGCTCAGCAGTTTTGCGATTGATGCGCGCACGCCAACGTCCAAGTCGATTCCGGTGAAGTTGAGTGCATGTAGTGCCAGCAAAGCCGCCTGAGTCGCTGCGGGTATTGGCCGAGCTGGACACCGGTGACGGCGTCGCGCTGCCGCGGCTGGGCAAGCGGCTGGGCCTCGGCGTCAGCGTGCTGATGCGCGAGTTCACGCTGCTCAGTGATGCCAAGCTCGGTGGGGTGGCCGGGCCGGGCCTTGTGCGCCTTGTGCTCGATGAAGAAACGGGCCGTTGGGTGGCCCATCTGACCGACGCCGGGCGGGCCCTGCTGTGATCAACAACGACAGCCAAGACGACGACGATCTGCCCGCACCCGTCCGGCTTTTGTCCGTTCAAAGGCTGGGCGCTGCGCCCAGCGACGACCATATCGCCGTAGAAACCCCGGTCGCCCTGGTCTTCAACGGCATCAGCCATGCAGTGATGATGGCCACGCCGGCCGACCTGGAAGCCTTCGCGCTTGGCTTTGCCGTCTCCGAAGGGCTGCTAACTTCGCCGGCCGAATGCTTCGGCGTCGAACTGAAGGTCAGCGCGGCGGGCGTCGAGGTACATCTGCACGTCGCCGCCAGCGCCGAAGCGCGACTCAAGGAAACCCGCCGCAACCTCGTCGGCCGCACCGGCTGCGGGCTGTGCGGCATCGACAGCCTGCGTGCGCTCGATCTGGCGCCGGGTCATATCGCAGCGACTGATCGACCGACGGCGGTGACGATCCTCAAAGCCTTCGCTCAATTGCCCGCTCGCCAGCCGCTGAACGCCCTGACCGGCGCGCACCATGCCGCCGGTTGGGCCACGCTGGACGGCACGCTGCTTAGCGTGATGGAGGACGTTGGCCGCCACAACGCGCTGGACAAGCTGCTGGGCCAGCGCCTGCTGAACAAGCAGCGCTTCGATGACGGTTTCGTCGTGATGAGCAGCCGCGCGAGCTACGAACTGGTGCTCAAATGCGCCCGCCTGGGCGTGCCGACGCTCGCCACGATCTCGGCGCCGACCAGCTTGGCGGTAGAAATTGCGCGCCAATCGGGCATGAGCCTATTCGGGTTTTGTCGGGGGCAGACGGCGGTCAATTACGCCGATCATGGTGGGACGGGAACAAACAACCAGGCCACCCCCAGGACGGTTTGAGTCTCCAAGAGGCTTGGCGACCCCTCACCCGAAACGGGCTTTTGGTCGCACGATTGCGCGCACCCTCGACCTTCGCGACACTCCGCCGTCGCAAAGGCCGGTTTTTTCGCTTTGACGCTGATCTGCCGCCTTTCGCCTAATTCATGGAGCACTGCAAGTGGCCACCAACCCTGCAACCCGCACCCCGCTGAGCGCAGCGGCACCCAAGCTGTCCACGCTGCGTTATCGCAGCCGCAGCATCACGCCGATGTCCGAGCTGGAGCTGTACCGGCTCATGAAAAGCGCCCAGCAGCGCAACCAGGTCGAAGGCGTGACCAGCCTGATGGTTTACGACAAGGGCTGGATCTTCCAGCACCTGGAAGGGCCTTCTGAAGGGCTGGCGCGGATCTGGCAATCGATCCGCCATGACAGCCGCCACGCGGACATCGAGATCCTCGAAGAACGCTGGGACGCCGAGCGTCAGTTCGCAGAGCACGACCTGAAACTCTCGGTCTTTGGCGCCACGGCCGGGCAACCGGCTCGCGATCTGGCCGACCACCCGTCGGAACGCATGAGTCGCTACTACCGGGGTGACATGGATGCCTCGTTGCCGACAGCCACCGAGCCGGCGCCCGTTCGCGCCTCGCTGACCCGCGTGCTGGAACAGCTGATCATCCCGCGTCTCACGGACGGGCTGCCGCCGATGGCCTTGGCGCGGCTGCTGATCTCACCCGATCAGGCCTCGGCGGTCGCCATGGTGAAGGCTGCGCATGAGCTCCGCCATTCGCTGGAATGGCTGACCGCTGAGCTGCTGGAGCCAAGCGCCCGCAAGCTGGGCGACCTGTGGCAGGAAGACGATTGCAGCGCGCTGGACGTGTCGCTGGCCCTGGTCCGGCTGCAAAGCATCGTGCGGGAACTGGGGCAGGACGCGCCGGTGGTCACCGCCGTCGAAGCGCCGGTGGTGCTGGTCGTGCCGCAGCCGGGCGAGATTCATCTGCTGGGCGCGACGCTGGATGCCGAAATGCTCTGGCGGGCCGGCTGGAACCCACAGGTCGACTTTCCCAACAGCAGCGGGGCGCTTGACGAACTGCTGGCCAACACCTGGGTCGACGCACTCGACCTGTCGATGAGCACCGTCTTCCAGCGCGAACACCGCATGGGGCTGCTGGGCGAAACCATCGCCCATGCACGCCAGGCCTCGATGAACCCCAAGATGGTCGTGGTGGTCAGCGGCCGGGCCTTTGTCAGCGCCGGACCAGATGCGGTGGCGGATGCCGGAGCGGCCGGCCGCGGCGTCGGCGCCGACGCGAGCTTCGGCTCGGCCGTCGATGCCGAACTGACCATCCTGACCGCCCTGCACCTGCCCGGTCGACGTTGATTGATCGACCGGCCGCCCAACCATCAGGGTTTGGCGGTCAGCAGGGCATCGAGCATGGCCGGGCCGCTGCCGATGCGTTCTAACCTGGGGTAGCGCAGACCGCCGTGGTAATCCACCTTGACGCTGCGGTAGCGGTTGTCGGCCTTCACCAGCAGCTCGATCGGCGCGCTGCCGGGCCGGGCAGCGGCGCGGATGGCGTCTTTCAGCAAGGTGGGCTCGTAGGGCACGCCGTCCACGGCCACCAGGGTCGCGCCGGCCGGCACGCCGGCATTGAAGGCCGGCCCCTCCCACAGCACATCGACAATCTCGTTGTCCTTGCCGGTGGTCAGGCCGATTGAGAACATGAGGCTGGTCTTTTTGTCCATCTCGTCGTTGTCTTTGCTGAAGGCGGTCGGCGTGTCGGTGAAGACCAGGCGGTAGCCACTGCGCGTCAGGCCTTCCAGCGGCGCGCCCGGGCCATGGCTGTCGAGCCGGGTGCGCAAGAAGGTGGCCCAGTCATGGGGCAGCACGGCATTGAGCGCCGCAACCACATCCTCGAAGCTGTAGGTCACCGGCGTCATCGCGCCGTTGTCGATGCCAAAGAAGGCCCGCGCGAAATCGTCGAGTGACTTTTTGCCGCCGCTCTTTTCGCGGATCAGGGTGTCGGCATCGAGCCAGATCAGCAGGCCTTCGTCGTAGTAATCAACGCCGCGCACCCAGCTGCCCTGGCCATGCTGGCCGCGCGCACCGAGGATTTCGCCATTGGTTGTGTCCTGCAGCGAGCGCCAGCGGCGGCCGGGCTGCTGGTCGAGGTTGGCCGCCAGCGAGGCGATCTGATCGAGCACCTGCTGCGCCGTCAACAGCCCGCTGCGCGCAGCCAGCACCTTGCCCCAGAACTGGGTCTGGCCTTCGTAGACCCAGAGCAGGCTGTCGCGCATCGGGGTCGTGTAATCGGGCGTCCACAGATCGGCAGGGCGGCGGAATTTACCGTTCCAGGAGTGGGTGAATTCATGCGCCAGCAGGTCGCGGCCGGGGGCCATGGCGTCCCAGTCGGTGAAGTACTTGGGCAGGTAGCCGTTCTCGCTCGAGCGGTGGTGCTCGATGCCGACAAAGCCCATCTCCTCGTTGAGGCTGAGCAGGAAGTCATAACGGTCGTAATGGCGGGCGCCGAACAGCTTGTAGGCCTGCTGCACCAGGCGGCGGTGCGCGTCGACGTACTCGGGCTTGGCGTCCAGATTGGCCGGGTTGTCGGCGAACACATTGAGCCGCACGGGCACGGCGGCACCGGGGTCGAGATCGAAGCTGCGCACATGGCGCCCGGCATAAAGCGGCGCGTCCACCAGGGCCTCGAAACTGGTGGGCGCGAAGGTCGTGGTGTCGCCCGTGGTGCGAGCGCCGTTGAGCCCGGCCGCAAACTGCCAGCCGGCCGGCAGCCGAACGCTGGGCTGGATGCGGATGCGGCTGACGGCGTAGCCGGCGGGATAGAGGGCCACCGCGCTCCACTTGAGCACCAGGATGTCGGGCGTCACCGTGCTGCCGGTAAAGGCCGCCGAGCCAGGGGCCTGCTGCATCAATTCAACATCGAGCGCGGTGACACCGGCCGGCACGTCGACATGGAACGCTGTCATCTCGACCGTGTCTCGGCGCCAGGCCAGGCGCTGGCCCTGGGCGCTGATGACCAGGCCCGACAGGTTGGCGATTGGTCCGCCCGGCGAATGCTCGCCGGGAATCCATTTGGGCAGGGACAGGGTCATCGGCCCAGGGCCGTTGACCGGGATGGTTTCGCGCACGCGGAAGATGTGGCGCGCCACGTCGGTGACATCGACGCTGAGGGTCAGCAGGCCGGCATAAGCCTCGGCGCCGGGGGCGGCAATGGGCGGCGGCATGGCAGCCGCCCGCGGGGCGGCTGCGGTGGCCTGCGCCAGCGCGCTCGCAGGGATCAGACCGGCGATTGCCGGGGCCAGGGCCAGGACGAGCAGACGTTGATTCATCGGTGTTGATTCAAGCGGGGTGGGTCGGTTGGAGCGGGTGAAGCAGCTTCGAGCCGGGCGGATGGTAGCCAGTCCGCGCTCGCGGCGCTGTGTCGAGGATTTGGCAGCACCGCCTGGTGCCACCGGCCCTCAGGCGGGCTGAGGCGGCGCAGGCAAGGCTGAGGAGTGATGATCAACGATCAACCAGGGGCCCGCCGCGCTCGCCCGGCGGTAGGTGAAACTGAAGCGCGCCGGAAGCCTGAGCACCTCGCCGCCGGGCCGTCCCACCGTCAGGTCATAGTGGCCCGCATGGAGGGCGACATCACCATAAAGCCGCAGCAGGCTGCCATCACCCACTTGCACCCGTGGCGGTGGCTGCGCAGCAAACACCCGCTCGAAATACTGCCGGATACCCGACGGGGTGCTGATCAGCGCCGGCGCCAAGGTGCCCCACAGGACGGCCTGCGGGTCGTAGAGGGCGGTGATGACCTCGAGATCGGCCGCATTGAAGGCGGCAGCCCAATCTGGCAAGGCTTGACGGGGGTCGGGAGAGGGCATGTGCACGGGCAATGGCACCGGGAACGCGGCGGCGAATGTTGCCGGCTGTGCTGACCTGCGGTCAACCCTTGGCGCACTGTGTTCCACTCCCAAAGTGCCTGATACCAACACTCCGCTGAACAAGCCTTCCCCTCCCGCGCCGGCAACGATCACGCTGCCCCATCCCCGCCACCTGAGCCGCCTGCCCGCAGGCCTGGCGCCCGAGCAATGGCAGCGCATCCGCCAATCGGCCTACCAACTGCCCCAAGTGCTGTCGCCTGCCGATATCGCGGGCGGTGGCAGCCACGAGGACGCGCTCGACAAGCTGGGCCTGATCCTGATCCAGAAAGCGGTCTCCGGCGCGCGGCCGAGCCGCTGGATCGAACCGGGTCTGATCGCCTCGGCGATCAGCCATCTGGACGCCGTCGGCACCGCACCCACCGTGCGGGCGCTGATGCAGCAGCGCGGCAGCCAGCTCGACGGTCTGGGCCTGAGCCGCGATGGCCTGGGCTGGAACCGGCTGTGCAGCCAGACGCTGAAGCTGGCCGAGCCGGGCTGGCAGATCCCGGTGGTGTTCCGCGTCGACCTGGCCGATGCCTCGCCGATCTGGGATTTCTACCGCAGCGGCGATCTGACCGCGCTGCAAGCCGCCATCGGCGCACCGAGGCCGTATGCCCATGCCGCCGAGTTGCTGGCCCATCTGAACGCGCTCTACGACCGCAGCGAGGCCGGCCACCCGGAGCACCTCGATTCACTGTTGCCGCGCCTGCAGGCCGAATGCGCCACACCGCAGACGTTCCCGCTGCTCAAGGCCGCCTGCACGCGCGCCCAGGACCGCTGGGAGAACCGCGTTGCCGAGCTGAACACGCTCGAAGGCCTGAACACCGAGCTGGCGTTTGGCGGCTACCCCGACACCTTTGCCATCGCCCGCCACATGCAGCGCACGGTGACGCTTTATGTCGGCCCACCGAACAGCGGCAAGACGCATGCGGCCTTCGAACGCCTGGGACAAGCCCATGCCGGCGCCTATCTGGCCCCGCTGCGCCTGCTGGCGCTGGAAGGCCGCGACCGGCTGGTCGCCAAGGGCGTGCCCTGCTCACTGCTGACCGGCGAGGAGAACGTGCCGGCCGAAAACTCGCGCGTGGTGTCGAGCACCATCGAGATGGTCAGCACCAGCAAGCCCATCGACGTGGCGGTGATCGACGAGGCGCAAATGCTGTTCGACACGTACCGCGGCTGGGCCTGGACGCAGGCCATCGTCGCCGTGCCGGCCAACGAGGTCATCATCATCTGCTCGGCCTATGCCGTGCCCGCGATCGAGAACCTGCTGGGTCTGTGCGGCGAGCGCTGCACGGTGCGCATGTTCGAGCGCAAGCAGGAGGTGCAATTGCTGCCGGCGCCGGTGCCCATCGCCGCCCTCAAGCATGGCGATGCGGTGGTGGCTTTCAGCCGCCGCGAGGTGCTGATGCTGCGCGATCAGATCGCGGCGGCCGGCCACCCGGTCAGCGTGATCTACGGCGCCTTGCCGCCCGAGGTGCGGCGGCGCGAGGCCGAGCGCTTTGCCCATGGCGCAACGCATATCCTGGTGGCCACCGACGCCATCGGCATGGGCCTGAACCTGCCGATCCGCCGCGTGCTGTTCAGCACCATGAGCAAATTCGACGGCCAGGGCGACCGCGAACTGACCGTCTCCGAAGTGCACCAGATTGCCGGCCGCGCCGGCCGCTACGGCATGCACGACGAAGGCTTTGTCGGCGTGCTGCGCGAAGCCGAGCCGACCGCCGCCCGCGTGCTGAAGGAATTGCTGCCCAAACAGCCCCGTGCGCCGCGCGACTTCAAGGCCGCCGTGGCACCGAACGGCTGGCACATCGACACCATCTCGTCCCGGCTGGGCCTGAAAAAGCTGCGCGACGTGCTCGATGTGTTCATGGACCAACTGCGGCTGGACAACGCGCACTTCGAGGTGGCCGAGCTGGAGCAGATGCTCGATCTGGCCGAAAAACTCGACCGCAGCGCCGGCACCCTGCCGCTCAAGCAGCGCTTCATCTACGCCCAGGCGCCGGTCGATACCCGCACCGAATCGCAGATCCAGGAGTTTCTCGACTGGACCAACCGCCACGCGCTGAACGGCAGCGTCGGCTCGCCCTGGTTCTTGCAGGATGTCGACGAACACAGCCGGCTCGACCGGATGGAACAGGCGCTGCGCTCCTGCACCTTGTGGCTGTGGCTGGATCTGCGCTTTCCCGGCATTTATGGGCATCTGCCCGAGGTGGTCGACCTGCGCGGAAGGCTCAACGACGGCATCGAGCGGCATCTGAAGGGCAAGAAACCGTTGGCGATGGTGCGGCACAACCGCGGCGGGCGACGATAACGGCCGGGCGGCTACGCGTCCTATAGAACAGACGCTGCCCGAGCAGCAGGCCTAAAACGAAGTTCTCGTCATATTTTGAGGACTTCTCTGATGAACATCACCAAATCCCTTTGGGTCGCCTGCGCCGTGTCCGTGCTGAGCGCTGCCCCGCTGGGCAGCGCTTTTGCCCAGCGTGAGCAGCCGCAGCCGCAGCAACAACAGCAACATCAACAGCGCCGCCAGGATCAGCGCGAGCCCGAGCGCGGGCAAAACCGCGGCAGTGAGCAGCGCGGTGATTCGCACAACAGCCGTGACGGCCGTGACCGCCGGCAAGGCAATGATCAGAACGGGCAACAACGGCCGGACAACCGCCAGAACTACAACGGCGGCCACAACGGCGGCTACAACGGCAGCTATAAGGGCGACAACAACGGTCGCTACGGCAACCGCGGCCGTGGTGCCGGTCCAGACCACAACTTCTACGTCGGTAACCGGCTGCCGCCGGTCTATCGCCAGCGCACCTATGTGGTCGATGATTGGCGCGGCCACCAGTTGCGCACACCGCCACGCGGC
>JBBQKT010000058.1:0-13292 GCA_038327205.1 Burkholderiales bacterium
AGCAGGACTTCATGGAGGCCTGGCCCTCGGTGCTGCGCGGCACGGCGCTGGGATCGATGCTGGGCGTGTTGCCAGGCGGCGGCGCGTTGCTCTCCTCGTTTGCTTCGTACACCTTGGAAAAAAAGATCGTCAAGAACCCGCGCATACCGTTTGGCAAGGGCGCCATCCAGGGTGTGGCCGGACCCGAAAGCGCCAACAATGCGGGCGCGCAGACCAGCTTCATCCCGATGCTCACGCTGGGTATTCCGCCCAACGCCGTGATGGCGCTGATGGTGGGTGCGATGACCATCAAGGGCATTCAGCCCGGCCCGCAGGTGATGACCAGCAACCCCGAGCTGTTCTGGGGCCTGATCGCGTCGATGTGGGTGGGCAATGCCATGCTGGTGGTGCTGAACCTGCCGCTGATCGGCATCTGGATCAAGCTGCTGACGCTGCCTTACCGCTTCTTGTTTCCGGCCATCGTGGTGTTTTGCTGCATCGGCGTCTACACGCTGAACAACAATAATTTCGACGTCTTCATGACCGCTGCTTTTGCGCTGATCGGCTATGTGTTCTACAAGCTCCAATGCGAACCCGCGCCGCTGTTGCTGGGCTTCATCCTGGGCCCGATGATGGAAGAAAACCTGCGCCGTTCGCTGCTCTTGTCGCGCGGCGACTGGACCACCTTCGTGACACATCCGATCTCGGCCGGCTTGCTGACGGCGGCGGCGCTGATGGTGCTCATCGTGACGCTGCCGTCGATCAGGAAGAAGCGCGAGGTGGCCTTTCAGGAGGAGTGAGCTCGGCGCGGCGTCGCACACGCATGCCACGCCGCACGCGCCCGCCTACCTGAGCGCCAGCTTGATGCCGAAGCCGATCAGCAGCAGCCCGGCCAGGCGAGTCAGCGATTTCGAGATGGCAGGATTGGCGCGCAATCGGTCCGCCAGAAAATGGGCCAGCAGCACGACCACCAAGCCGTAGACGAAGGTGAGCGTGGCGATCGTCAAGGCCATCGCGCCGAAGGTGAGCAAGCCGCGGTGTCTGGCGGGGTCCACGAAGAGCGGGAAGAAGGCCATATAGAAGACGATGGCCTTCGGGTTGAGCAAGGTGATCAGCACCGCCTGGCGAAAGTAATGGTGCGGCTGGATCTTGAGCAAGGGCGCGTCGCCCGGCTTGGCGATCAGCATCTTCAGGCCCAGCCAGGCCAGATAGGCCGCGCCCAGCCACTGCACGGCGTGAAAGGCCGCCGGGTAGGCCGTCAAGAGCGCGGCCACGCCGGCCACGGCCAGCCACATCAGCAGCTGGTCGGCGGCGATCACGCCCAGCGTTGCGGCCAGTCCGCCCTTGATGCCCCCCTTGCCGGTGGAGGTGATGAGTGCCAAGTTGCCGGGCCCCGGAATCATCAGAAAGATGATGATGGCGGTGACGAAGGCGGCGTAGTCTGCAATGCCGAACATGGGGTGCTGCTTTCTGCTGAAATGCTTGTCCGTGAGTATCGCCGGAGCTGCGTCGGGGCGCTGCGCATCGACGCGCAGCGATGGGCGCCGCGCGCCGCTGCAGCGACTTCCCGGCTGAGTTAGGATGGACTGATTGCGACCTCAGACTACGCACCGGGAGCCTCCCATGAAAACCGAACGCCGACATTTTGTGCGGGTGGCCTTTGACGCGCCCGCCCAGCTGATAACCATCGAGGATCGCTTCGATGCCAAGGTGATCGACCTTTCGTTCAAGGGTGCGCTGCTGCTGATGCCGCCCAATGCCAAGGTCAAGGTGGGTGCCCCCTGTTTGCTCAGTGTGCGGCTGACCCAAATGGACGAGAGCATCGCGATGGCCGCCGAAGTGGCCTCGGTACGCGGCGATTTTGTCGGCTTGATCTGCCGCAGCATCGACATCGACAGCGTGACGCATTTGCGCCGGCTGATTGAAATCAATCTGGGCGAACCGCATATGCTCGAACGCGAACTGCTGGCGCTGGTATCGACCTGAAGCGGGGCAGGGCGCGCGGCGCTACCAGCTCAGCGGATCGATGTGGTAGCAGCGGCTGAGCTGTTCATACAAGGCCGGGTGCTCCAGCGCAAGTTGCAGCGGCTGCTCGAAAAACACCTCGCTGGCGACGGCAAAGAATTCGGCCGGGTCGGTGGCGCCGTAGTGGCTCAGCAGCGTCTCTTCACCGCGCTCCGCCATTTGCTGCAGACGCGCGAATTCAGCGTTCATGACGCGTGACCAGAGCTTGCTTTGCCTGCGGCTTGACAGGAACGGCGCCCCGTTGGCGCGGCCTTTTTCCTGATCGAGCTGGTGAGCAAATTCGTGGATGACGACGTTGCGGCCGTCACCCACCTGCGCCGCGCCCTCCAGCGTGTCCTGCCATGAAAGCACCACCTGCCCCAGGGCCCATGACTCGCCCGACAGCACCTGACGCCGGTCCTGCAGCACGCCGGCAAAGTCGGTATGCGATCGGTTCACGACGAAGGCGCCAGGATAGACGAGGATTTGCGTCAACCTGGGAAAGTAGCTGGTCTTGTTGCGGTTGAGCAGCAGCAGGCAGGCTTGCGCCGCGATGGCCACGCGCATCTCCTGCGTCACCACCAGGCCGGCGCAGCCGATGAAGGTCTTTTCGGCCAGGAATACCTGCATATGGCGTTTGAGCTGCAACTGCAGGTCGGCGGGCAGGCGGCGAAAATAGGGCACGCGCCGCTTCAATATGCGGCGCCACGCGGAAGGAAACGGGCGCCTGCGCAAGCGCTCGCGGCGCCATTCGGCAAAGAAAGGCCCGCCCACCAGCCAGGTCAGCAGCACGACAGTCAGCAAACCAAGCATGGAGAGGGGCACGGCAACGCTTCTCTTTTGATCTCCGCAACTATGCACCTGGGTGCGGCTGCTGCGCTTTTCAAGAGCGGTGGACAAGTCGAGCGAGGTCTGCGGACCGGCGATCGTCGCTCAGCCTCGGCCAAGGTTTGAAATCACGCCAATCGCGGGTAAGCTTGCACGCTTTTCGAAGTCACTAAAACCAAGATTTGCGGGAGATTGCCAGATGCTGCGCCAGACCTTGATTGCCTTGCTTGTTGTTGCTTCGCTTGCCGCCTGTGGCAAGGCGGGCAAGGAGCCGAGCGGCGCCGACAAGGCGGCCCAGCTTGAGGCGCAGCGCACGCTGCTGGTCGCGCCCGAGGACCTGCACACGCTGAGCAGCCAAGGCCACGCCTCGGGACCGGTGATCACGGGGTCGATCCAGCCGGAGCGGCGCGCCGATTTGCGCGCCGAGATATCGGCCGTGGTGCTGCAGGTGCTGAAGGAAAATGGTGACCCGGTCAAGCGCGGTGACTTGTTGGTGCGACTGGACGACACGGCGATTCGCGACAGCCTGGCCTCGGCCGAAGAATCGGCGCGCGCATCGAGCCAGTCATTGGATCAGGCCGAGCGCCAGTACCAGCGCATGAAGACGCTGCAGGCTCAAGGGATGAGCTCGATACAGTCGCTTGATGACGCCGAGACGCGCCGCAACAATGCGCAAAGCGATCTGGTTGCCGCCAAGGCCAGGGTTGCCAGCGCGCGCCAACAGCGCCAGCGCACCGAGGTGCGCGCGCCCTTTGACGGGATCGTGAGCGACCGCAAGGTCTCTGTTGGCGACACCGCGCAGGTCGGCAAGGAACTGGTCAAGGTGATGGACCCCACCAGCATGCGCTTCGAGGGCCTGGTCTCGGCCGACAAGATGGACGAGATCAAGATTGGCCAGACGGTGAATTTTCGCGTCAGCGGCGACGCGCAAGGCGACTTCGTCGGCAAGGTAAAGCGCGTCAACGCCACCGCGAGCGCAACCACACGACAGGTCGAGGTGCTGGTCGACTTCGCGGGTTCCAACCAGCCGCGCGCGGCCGGCCTGTATGCCGAGGGACGCATCGCCACCAGTTCCAGCCAGGCGCTGATGTTGCCCGAGTCGTCGCTGGTGCGCGCCGGTGATCAGACCTCGGTGTGGCGCGTCAAGAACAATGTGCTGTCCAAGGTCGACGTGCGCCTGGGCGAGCGCGATCAACGTCTGGGCGACTATGTGCTGCTGTCCGGCCTGAGCGAGGGCGATCAGATTCTGCGCAATCCCGGCAGCAATCTGACCGACGGGCTGAAGGTGGAAATGGCCAAGTCGGCAGCCCCGGCAGGCTTGCCGGCCAGTGCCGCCGCGACGACGGGGAAATAGGCCATGTTTCTTTCAGACTTCAGCATCAAGAAGCCGGTTGCGACGATCGTCATCCTCATCGCGCTGATGAGTCTGGGCCTGTTGGCCTTGAACAAGCTGCGCGTGAACCAGATCCCCGATGTCGAGCAGCCGGTGCTGGTGGTCAACATCGCCTACCCCGGCGCCTCACCTGAGACGGTGGAGCGCGAGGTCGTGAACCGGGTTGAGAAGTCGCTGCAAAGCATCTCCGGCATGCACGAGGTGCGCTCAACCGCGTCCGAGGGCAACGCGCGGCTGATACTGATTTTCGAATTCCACAAGAACATGATCGAGGCGGCCGACGAGGTTCGCAATTCGATCGCCACGGTGCGCTACAAGCTGCCCACCGAGATTCGCGAACCCGTGCTGCAACGCGTGGACCCGTCGGCCCAGCCCATCATGCAGTTGGCGCTGTCCAGCACGACGCAAAGTCATGCCGAGATTTCGCGGCTGGCCGAGGATCATCTGGCCGACAGGTTCCGCGGCATTTCCGGCGTGGCCGTGGTCAGCGTGAATGGCGCCTTGAAGCGCGAGTTGAGCGTGCTGTTGCATGCCGAGAAGCTGCGCGAGAACAACGTCTCTGTCACCGAGGTGGTGGCAGCGCTGCGCAACCAGAACATCACTGCGCCGGTGGGCAAGGTGCGCGGCAAGCTTGAGGATCAAAGCATTCGTTTGCTGGGCCGCATCGAAAGCCCGGCCGAGTTCGAGCAGATCGTGATACGGCGCAACGGCAACGAGTTGATACGGTTGGGCCAGGTTGCCAGCATCACCGACGGTTTTGCCGAACTCAGTGGCTTCAGCGTACGCAACGGCCAGCCCAATGTGGGCTTGTCGGTGACGCGCTCGCGAGATGCCTCGACCGTCAGCGTCGCCGATGAGGTGCGCAAGCTGGTGAAGGAAATCGACAAGACCCTGCCCGCCGGCACCACGCTCGTCGTCACTCAGGACGGCGGCGAGAACGCCCAAACCAGCCTCGACAATGTGGTGCACGCGCTGGTGCTGGGCGCGGGCTTGACGATCTTCGTGGTCTATTTGTTCCTGAATTCGTGGCGCTCGACCATGATCACGGCCTTGAGCCTGCCGACCTCGGTGATCGCTGCCTTCATCGCGGTCTGGCTGTGGGGTTTCACGCTCAATTTCATGAGCTTGCTGGGCCTGTCGCTGGCGATTGGCGTGTTGATCGATGACGCCATCGTCGTGCGCGAAAACATCGTCCGCCACATGGAGCGCGGCGCCGACCGTCGCACCGCCGCGCTGAACGGCACGGCCGAGATCGGCGGTGCGGTGGCAGCCACCACCTTCTCCATCGTTGCCGTGTTCATCCCGGTCGCCTTTATGCCGGGCGTGTCGGGCGAGTGGTTCCGGCCCTTCGGCTTGACGGTGGTCGCCTCGGTGCTGGTCAGCCTGTTCATTTCCTTCACGCTCGACCCGATGTTGTCGGCCTATTGGGGCGACGCGCCAGGCCACCATCTGGAACCGAAAAAAGGCATCTCAAAACTGCTGCAGCGCTTTAACGAGTGGTTTGACGGCCTGGCCGATGGCTACGGCAATGTGATCGCCTGGGCGCTGCACCACCGGCGTTGGATGGCGGTGTTTGCGATGCTCAGCTTCGTTGCCGCCATTGGCCTGCAGGTCAAGTTCGGCGGCTCCAGCTTCTTGCCGAATGGCGACAACGGCACGCTGGCGATCGATGTACGCATGCCTGCCAGCAGCAGCCTGGCCTATGCCAAGCTGAAGATCGAGGCCGCCGCCCGCCTGGCCCGCGACATGCCCGAGACCAAGGCCACCAACAGTTATATCGGCGCCAACACCGGCCGCATCTATGTGGACGTGGGCAAGAGCACCGAGCGCGACCGCTCGGCGATCGAGATTGCCAAGGATCTGCGCGGCCGTGTCGCCCGTCTGGTCGGGGCCGAATACGTGGTGCTCGACGACCTCAGCAACGGCGCGCAGAAGCCGGTGCAGATCCGCTTTCACGGGGCCGACAGCCGCAAACTGCTGGAGATCACCGACGCGTACATGGCGCAGCTGCGCGGCGTCAAGGGTGCGGTCGATGTGGGCCTGTCCGAGCAAGATCCGCAGGACGAAATGCAGATCGAGCTGAACCGCGGCCTGGCCAATTCACTGGGTATTTCGGTCAGCGATGCCGCCAATGCGCTGCGCGTCGCTTTTGCCGGTGTCGAGGTGGGCGACTGGGTGGACCCGAGTGGCGAAACCCGTGATGTCTCGGTTCGGCTGGCCGCCGAAGACCGGGTGGATGCCGGCAATATCGAGCGGCTGCCAATCTCGGTCACCGGCACCGGCATGATGGTGCCGCTGGAGCAGATTGCCACGGTCACGATGGGCAAGGGCCCGGCCAAGATTCAGCATGCCGACGGTAAACGGATGATTGCCGTCTCGGCCAATGTGCAGGGCCGCTCGCCCGGTGAGGTGACGGCCGACGCCAAGAAGCTGGCGGAGGCAATTCCGTTTCCACCCGGCTACGGGATCGAGCTGGCTGGGGCGTCGAAGGATCAGCAGGAGGTGTTCAGCGAAATGGGCATTGCCCTGGCCTCCGGCATCGCCCTGATGTACCTGATTCTGGTGATGCAGTTCGGCTCGTTCACGGCGCCGCTGGGCGTGATGTTGTCGCAGCCGCTGAGCTTGATCGGTGTCGTCATCGCTCTGTTGCTGACCAAGGGCACGCTCAATCTGATGAGCTTCATCGGCATCATCATGCTGGCCGGCCTGGTGGCCAAGAATGCCATCCTGCTGCTCGACGCCGCCCGCGCCGAGGAGGCCAAAGGTGTGCCGCGCGAAGAGGCCTTGATGCATGCCGGCCGAGCGCGCTTCCGCCCAATCCTGATGACGACCTTCGCGCTGATCGCCGGCATGTTGCCCGTCGCCATCGGCATCGGCGAGGGCGGCGAGTTTTACCGCCCGATGGCCGTGGCCATCATCGGCGGCACCATCACCTCGACCTTTTTGACCCTGCTGATGGTGCCCAGCTTCTACGACAGCATTGAAATCTCGCGTGAGCGGATGATCGCCAAGTATTTGCGCCGCGAGGCCAAGTGGAAGGCGCTGCCGGCCTTTTTGATGACCTTCGTCGAGGCGCTGCTGACCTTGCTGATGCTGCGGTTCTTGTTCCGCATGGTGCTCAAGGGTGTGGCGCTGGCTCGTGGCCGCAAGCCGGTGGTGATTGAGCCGCAGGGCGCGGACTGAATGTCGCCACCCGCCTGTCATCCCCGCGCAGGCGGGGATCCAGACTCGTGGCGGTGATCGGGTTGTTGGCAGCAGCGCTCAGGTCGGCACCGACTGGATTCCCGCCGGCGCGGGAATGACGCTCAGAGCAGGCGGCCCGGATTCATCAGGCCCTGCGGATCCAGGGCCTTTTTGATGGCCCGCATCAGGTCCAGCGCGACCGGGCTTTTGCGGGCGGCAAGTTCGTCCCGCTTGAGTTGGCCGATGCCGTGCTCGGCCGAAATCGAACCGTCCACCCGGCCGACCGCGTCATAGACGATCTTGTTGATCGCTGCCTCGTGCGCCGCCAAAAACTCGGCTGCCTCGACGCCGTCGGGCGCCTGCACGTTGTAGTGCAGATTGCCGTCGCCCAGATGGCCAAAATCGATCATCTGCACGCCGGGAAAGGCCGCCGCCAACGCTGCATCGGTGGCCTCGACAAAGCCGGGAATCGCTGAGACGGGCAGGGCGATGTCGTGCTTGATGTTCAGCCCCTCCTGGCTCTGCGCCAGCGGGATGGATTCACGCAAGTGCCACATCGCCTTCGATTGCGCCTGGCTCTCGGCCACCGCCGCATCGGCGATCAGGCTGCGGTCCAGTGCCGCTTCCAACAGGCCCTCGAACAGCGTGCGGGCATGGGCCTCGCTTTCGCTGTCGGACAGCTCCAGCAGAACGGTCCACGGCGCTGCCGCAAGTGGCTGCTTGAGCTGCGGGAAATGCTTGCGCACGAGGGCGAGCGAATTCGCATTCATCACCTCGAAGCCGGTCAGCCCCGAGCCGGCGCGCCCCCGCGCCAGACTCAACAACTCGACGGCCGCAGCAAGGCTTTCACAGGCGGCCAGCGCCGTCATCCGCGCCAGCGGCTGCGGGTAGAGCTTCAAGGTGGCGGCGGTGATGATGGCCAGCGTGCCTTCGCTGCCGATGAAGAGGTCGCTTAAGGAGTAGCCGGTGTTGTCCTTGCGCAGGCCGGACAGGCCGTCCCAGATTTCGCCGCTGGCGGTCACCACCTCCAGACCCAGGCATAAATCGCGGGCATTGCCGTAGCGCAGCACCGCCGTGCCGCCGGCATTGGTCGCCAGATTGCCGCCGATGGTGCAGGTGCCCTCGGCGGCCAGGCTCAGGGGGAAGAGCAGGCCCTGCTCAGCGGCGGCCTCTTGCACGGTTTGCAAGATGCAGCCGGCCTCGACCGTCATCGTCAGATTGGCGGCATCAATGCCGCGCACCTGCTTCATGCGCGCGAGGCTCAGGACGATTTGCCGGCCGCTGTCATCGGGTGTCGATCCGCCTACCAGGCCGGTATTGCCGCCCTGTGGCACGAGGCTGATGTGGTGCGCTGCGCACAGCCGCACGGTGGCGGCCACTTGCGCGGTGCTCGCGGGCAGGGCCACGGCCAGGGCCTTGCCGGGATAGCGGCCGCGCCAATCACGCTCGTAGGCCGACAGGTCGCCGCCCACCCGCAAACCGGCATCGCCAAGCAGGTCACGCAGCGCCGCCAGAAAAATCATGGGGCTGTTGTGGTCGTTGATGTTGTTGCTGTTGCGGCTTTTGCAGCCGCCAAGCGCTGCCGCACCTGCATCGCGCAGGCTGCAAAAATCGCCACACTCAACAGCACTTCTCCGCTGGCGAGCCAGGCCGACATGCCGCTTTCGCTGGTGGCGCGCACCGCGCCCTCGGCAAAGTACAGCCACACCATCAGGCTCAGCCAGCGGAAGGTGTAGAGCCGGTAGCGCCACAGGCCCAACATTGGCAGCAGCAGGGGTACGGCCTTGATGGCCAGGGTGCCACGGCCGGTGGGCGCCAGCCAGAGCTCCCAGGCCAGGCACAGCACAAACAAGGCGATCAGCGAGACCAGGGCCAGGTTGCGCGAAAAGGCTTCGCGGGGGCTGGCTTCGGTGCGCAGGAGGCCGCCGTTTTCATGGGGAGAAGGTGACATGCTGGCATCATAGCGAGCATGACTTTTCCCTCGACTTCTGCCCCCAAAGCCAAGCCCTCGAAGCCCCAATTTCTGCGCGAACTTCGAAATTGGCCCTGGCTGCTCACCGCCCGAAGCCTGCACGCCCGTTTTCGCGACGACCGGTTGGGCCTCACCGCCGGCAGCCTGACCTTCACCACCCTGATTTCGCTGGTGCCCCTGCTGACGGTGATGCTGGCGCTGTTCACTGCGTTTCCGATTTTTTCGTCCTTCCAGGGCGCCTTGGAAAAGTACTTTCTCAAGAGCCTGATCCCCGAAACCATTGCCCGGCCGGTGCTGATGGCGCTGACCCAGTTCGCGGCCAAGGCAAACCGGCTCGGCGCGGTCGGTCTGGTGGTGCTGGGTTTCACCGCGCTGGCCTTGATGCTGACGATTGACCGCACGCTCAACGCCATCTGGCGTGTCCAGCGCCCGCGGCCGATTGCACAGCGGGTGCTGGTCTATTGGGCAGCGCTGACCCTGGGCCCGCTGTTGCTGGGCGGCAGCCTGACGCTGACCAGTTATGCGATCTCAGCGGGGCAGGGCCTGGTCGGCGATATGCCGAGCAGCGTCAGCGCCTTGCTGGGCGGGCTGGAGATCGTGCTGCTGGCCGCTGCGGTGGCAGGGCTGTTCCATTACGTGCCGAACACCCATGTGCGCTGGCGGCATGCGCTGCTGGGCGGTGTTTTTGTGGCTGTGGCCTTCACGGCGGCCAAGAGCGGTCTGGCCTTTTATGTGAAGCAGGTGCCGACCTATTCGACGCTGTACGGGGCTTTTGCCACCGTGCCGATCTTTCTGATCTGGATGTATCTGGGCTGGGTGATCATGCTCGTTGGCGCGGTGCTGGCGGCCAATGCCCCGGCCTTGGCCCAGGGCATGCTGTACCGGGTGCCGACGCCGGGCTTGAACCTGGATGTGGCACTGGATGTGCTGCGTGGTTTGCTGCACAGCCAGGCGCGCGGCGATGGCGGGGTGTCCAGCCTGTTGCTGGCCGAGCGACTGCGGCTGGATCCGCTGCAGTTGGAGCCGGTGGTTGATCAGTTGCAGGCGATGGACTGGATTGGCCGCCTTGAAGAAGCCGGTTCCCAGCGCCTGGTGCTGCTGGTGTCGCCCGCTCAGACCTTGGCACAGCCGCTGTTGCACGCAATGCTGGCCGAACGCAGCGCCAGCCTTGCGCCGCTGTGGCAGCGCAGCGATTGGGACCGACTCACGCTCGCAGACTTGCTAGGGATGGATCACGACGAGTAGCCCGACGGCGGGCTGCTTGCCGGCATTGCGGATCGCATGCGGCGCATCTACCGCGTAGCGTGCGGTTTCGCCCACCTTGAGCTTCTGGCTGACGCCGGTGGCGCTGACCTCCAGGCTGCCGGACAGCACGCTCAAATGCTCGCGTGAACCCGGTTCGTGGGCGGCAGACTCCAGCGCGCCACCGGGCGCCATCGTCAGCTCGTACCACTCAAACTGCCCGGCCAGATCGATTGGCCCAAGGATGCGCAGCTTGCACAGGCCGTCCGGGCTGCTGAGCGAGGGCGTGGCATGGGCCGCCACCGTTTCAATCGCCGGTGCGCTCGCCTTCTCACCGCCCAGCAATTCCGACAATTCAACCCGCAGAGCATTTGCCAGCCGCCAGACCACCGCCACGGTCGGGTTGGCTTGGTTGCGCTCGATCTGCGACAACATCGATTTGGACACGCCAGCGCGGCGCGAAAGTTCATCCAGCGACAAGCCCTGCGCCTGCCGCAGTGCTTGCAAGGTCGCTCCCACTTTCGGCGGTTCCAGTGCTTCAATCGACGTTGCCATGCTTGACCTCGAAATGGATATCTTTGATACTGCACACCTGTTCGATATATCGAACTAGACAAATTCCAGTGGATTGTGCATCAGGAGCCCCGAAATGAGTGGAACAACAAGTAGCGAACCTTTCTACACCCACATCCAGGCCGAGTTGGCCAGCATCCGTGAAGCCGGGCTCTACAAGACCGAGCGAGTCATCACCGGGCCGCAGGGCGCGCTGGTTCACACGGCGGACGGCCGCGAGGTCATCAACCTTTGCGCCAACAATTACCTGGGTCTGTCCTCGCATCCGCAAGTCATTGAGGCGGCCCATGAGGCGCTGCGCACGCACGGCTACGGCCTGTCCAGCGTGCGTTTTATCTGCGGCACGCAAGACCTGCACAAGACCTTGGAAGCCCGCCTCGCCAAGTTCCTGGGCACCGAAGACACTATCCTCTATGCGGCGGCGTTCGATGCCAACGGCGGCCTGTTCGAGCCGCTCTTGGGCGAGCAGGACGCCGTCATCAGCGACGCGCTGAACCATGCCTCCATCATCGACGGCATCCGCCTTTGCAAGGCCAAGCGTTACCGCTACGAGCACAACGACATGGCCGATCTGGAACGCTGCCTGGTTGAAGCGCGGGCTGCGGGCGCACGCCACATCCTGGTCTTCACCGACGGCGTGTTCTCGATGGACGGCACCATCGCCCAGCTCGACCAGATCCGCGAGATCACCAACCGCCACGGCGCGTTGCTCGGCATCGACGAATGCCATGCCAGCGGCTTCATGGGTGCCAGCGGCCGGGGCACGCATGAATATCGCGGCATTCTGGGCAAGGTGGACATCATCACCGGCACCCTCGGCAAGGCGCTGGGCGGCGCGTCGGGCGGCTTCACCAGCGGCCGGCGCGAGGTGATCGAGCTGTTGCGCCAGCGCTCAAGGCCCTATCTTTTCTCCAACACCGTCGCGCCCAGCATCGTCGGCGCGTCGATTGCGGTGCTCGATCTGCTGGAAGCGTCGACCGCTTTGCGCGACACCCTGGAGGCCAACACCGCCTATTTCCGCGCAGCGATCCAGGCCGCCGGTTTCGAGATCAAGCCGGGCACCCACCCGATCGTGCCCATCATGGTGTACGACGCGGTGATGGCGCAAAAACTCAGCGCGCGGATTCTGGAGTTGGGCATCTACGCGGTGGGATTTTTCTTCCCCGTCGTGCCCAAGGGCCAGGCGCGCATCCGCGTGCAGGTGTCGGCCGGCCACACGCGGGCGCAGCTTGAGCAGGCTGTGGCAGCCTTCACGCAAGCCGGCCGTGAACTGGGGCTGCTGAAATGACGACAACCCGAATTTTGATCATTGGCGCCAACGGACAGATCGGCACCGAGCTGGCGCAAGAACTGGCGCTGCGCCACGGCGACGCCAACGTCGTCACCAGCGACCTGGCGCCCGAAGGTCGGGTGCCGCAGCTGGCTCACGAGATGCTCGACGTGACCGACGCGGCAGCGCTCACCACCGTGGTCAAGCGCCACGGCATCACCCAGGTCTATCACCTGGCGGCCGCCCTGTCGGCCACCGGCGAGCAGCACCCAATGTGGGCCTGGGACCTGAACATGAAGGGCCTGCTCAATGTGCTGGAATTGGCGCGGGTGCAGAAGCTTGACAAGGTCTTCTGGCCCAGCTCCATCGCCGCCTTCGGCCCCTGCACGCCCGCGCTCGACACACCGCAGACTTGCGTGATGGACCCGACCACCGTCTACGGCATCAGCAAGCTGGCGGGTGAGCGCTGGTGCGCCTGGTATCACGCCAAACACGGCGTCGATGTGCGCAGCCTGCGCTATCCGGGCCTGATCAGCTACAAGACCCCGCCTGGCGGCGGCACGACCGATTACGCGATCGAGATCTTCCACGCCGCGCTGAAGACCGGCCGCTACAGCTGCTTCCTCGGAGCCGATCAGGCGCTGCCGATGATGTACATGCCCGATGCCTTGCGCGCGACGATTGAGCTGATGGAAGCGCCCGCCGAGGCCGTCAAGCAGCGCGGGTCCTACAACCTGGCCGGGGTCAGTTTCACCCCCGCCGAGATCGCTGCCGCAATCAAGCAGCACCTGCCCGATTTCGAGATCGATTACGCGCCCGATTTCCGCCAGGCGATTGCCGCCAGCTGG
>JBBQKT010000059.1:0-13161 GCA_038327205.1 Burkholderiales bacterium
GACTGGTTGGTGTTCTTGGTGGCGAACTGCGCGCCGCCCATGGCGATGTCGCTGGTGGCGGGGTTGATGATCTCGGAATAGAGCAGCGGCCCGGCGACTGGCCCATTGGTCCAGCTGCTGGTCGAGGGGCCGAAGTTGAACCAGGCCGAGAGGTCGTTGCGGCGGGTGCGCAGCTTGTTTTCAGAATAGGTGTGGTCGAGTGTGGCTACGATGTCTTTGACCGGGGCAAACTGCAGGGTCAGCTGGCCGTTGGTGCGCTCGCGCTGCACGCCGTTGATGCTGTAGCCAATGTTCTGCGGCACCGAATAGATGTCGCCCGCCTTGGGCCGGTTGGTGATGCGCTCGTAGCCGGGCTCACCCTGCTTGGGGATGGTGCCCCAGTTGCTCTCGTCGCCCTTGAAGGTGCGCCAGCCATTGCCCACCAGGGCCTGGTTGTAGCCCAGGTCGCGGCGCTGGTAGCTGCCCGATACGGCCACGCCGAAGCGGCCATCGGCAAACACATTGCTGTAAATGCCCGAGACCTCGGGGGTGATGTTGCTGCCCGCTAGATCGCCCGGCAGGCGGGTGTTGGACTCGTCCTTGAGCGCTTTCACACCAAAGCTGGCCACCCTCGTCTTGCTGTCGAGCGGGCGCGCGGTGCGGATATTGATCGTGGCACCCATGCCGCCGGTGGGGGAGGCGGCGCGGCTGGTCTTGTAGACCTCCAGCGCGGCGATCGACTCGGAGGCCAGATTGGCAAAGTCAAATGCTCGCGACGACGAAGCCGTGGTGTCTTGGATGCTGGCCGCAGGCATCTGGCGGCCATTCAGCAGCACCAGGTTGAAGTCAGGCCCGACGCCGCGCACGGTGACTCGCGAGCCCTCGCCGATCGAGCGATCGATCGACACGCCGCTGATGCGCTGCAAGGACTCGGCGAGGTTGGTATCGGGGAACTTGCCGATGTCCTCGGCCACGATGCCGTCCACCACGCCGTGAGCGTTGCGCTTCAGCGAAACCGACGATTCCAGGCTCTTGCGGATGCCCGTGATGACCACCGTGTCGAGTTGCTGAGGGGAGCTTGCAGTGTCGGCAGGCGGCACAGCCTGCGCGTGAACGGCGGCCCCCGCAAAAAGCAGGCTGCTGGCGGCGGCCAGCCGGGTGAGTTTCAACGTGGGGCGGGTCATCTTCATCACGGGTCTCCTTAATAGGTTTTATCAACGTGAGGCACTGAAAGCGCTTTCAAGATCGAAAGCGTACGTCAACGGTTGGATTTTTTCGACCTAGGAAACACCCTAGGTGCGTCAACGCAACGCGTCGTCGGCTGCCCCCTGAAGACGGCTGTGTGGGCGCTGGAAATCGGCATCCCACGGCTAAGGGTTTTCGCAGCGGTGCAATTCGAGTGGTCTGTTGCAAAATCCTGAAAGCGCTTTCATATCATGTTGAAACTCAAACCCCCCACCCACTTCAGCCGCCGCCACCTGATGGCTGCTGCCTTGGCCCCTGCGTCCGTCGCTGCGGTCAGCCGCGCCGCTGCGACAGCGTCGGGCGGGGTGTTGACGGTGGCCACGTTTCCGCTGCTGGACCAAATCGTCCGCGCGGCCCTCCCGGCTTGGCAGCGCCTGCAGCCGAATGTCGAGATCCAGGTCATCAACCGCCCCTACATCGACCACCACACCGCCATGACCACGGCGCTGTCCACCGCCGTGCTGTTGCCCGATGTGATGGCGCTGGAGTCGAGCTTTGTGAGCCGCTACGCCCAAGGGCTGGGCTTGGAAGACTTGTCGCGCGAACCGTACCGGGTTGACCGTTTTCGCGCCCAACTGGTGGGCTATGCCTATGACCAAGCGCTCAGCCGCCAGGGCGCGGTGGTGGCGGTGCCGACCGATATAGGCCCCGGCACCCTGCTGTACCGCAACGACATCCTCCAGCGCGCCGGGGTGGCTGCGGATGAGCTGACCCGCTCGTGGGAGGCCTACGTGGCGGCGGGCCAGCGCATCAAGCGCAATACCGGCGCCTACCTGATCGCCCACGTGACCGAGATCAAGGACATCTTGATCCGCACCGGCACCCTGCCTGGCGAGGGCCTTTACTTCGATCAGCAGTCGCGCGTGCTGGTGGAGTCACCGCGCTTCGTGCGTGCGTTTGAGATCGCCCTGCAAGCGCGGCGCTTGAATCTCGATGCCAAGGTGGTGGCATGGTCGAATGAATGGGCGGAGGGCCTCAAGCGCGGCCACCTGGCGACCGAGTTGGGCGGTGCCTGGTTGGTGGGGCAGATGAGCAATTGGGTGGCAGCGCAGACGGCGGGCCTGTGGCGTGCCGCACCCTTGCCGCAGGGGGCCAATACCGGTTACGGCGGCGCGTTTTATGCGATGCCGCGCCGGGCCGATGCCAGCCGAAAATCGCTGGCCTGGCAGTTCATCCAGCTGATGACCCTGGACCGGACGCAGCAGCTCGCGGCCTTCAAATCACACGACGCTTTTCCGGCCCTGTTGGCCACGCATGACGATGAATTTTTTGAGCAGCCGGTGGCATTTCTGGGCGGCCAGAAGGCGCGCTTGCTGTGGCGCGACGCGGCCCGCCGTATCAGCGCCTCGCCGGTGCACAAGCAGAACAATTTTGCCGATGAGGTGGTCGGCACCGAGCTGGAGAAGGTGCTGAACCGGGGCAAGGACATTGCTACCGCACTGGGTGATGCGAGCCGCCTGATCGGCCGCCGTGCACTGAGATAGCAAGATGACAGAGAAAATTTGATGAAACAAAACACGATCAAACGAAGGCGCCTGTTGCCATTGCTCGCTGCACTGGCCCTGGGCGGTTGCGGCGGCGGAGGTGGGTCGGCACAGGTGGCAGCACCGATCCCGGTGGCGACCACGCCCACCGCGCCCACCACCCCGACAACCCCGACCCCCCCGGTCGTGGTCACCCCACCGTCGACATCGATCGTGCCCACCGGCTACAACCTGGTCTGGTCGGACGAGTTCAACACGGCAGGCCTGCCCGATGCCGCCAAGTGGAATTACGACACCGGCCGCAACAAGGCCGGTTGGTACAACAACGAGCTGCAGTACTACAGCGAGGCCCGCCTTGACAACGCCGAGATCCGCGCTGGCAGCCTGGTGATCACCGCGCGCAAGGAGCAGCTGAGCAGTGCGGCTGACTGGGGCGGCCAGCGATACAGCTCGGCCCGGCTGTTGACGGCAGGCAAGGCCGCGTGGACCTATGGCTATTTCGAGATCCGCGCCAAGCTGCCCTGCGGCAGAGGCAGTTGGCCGGCGATCTGGATGCTGGGCAGCGGCGGCGACTGGCCCGCGATTGGCGAGCTGGACATCATGGAGCAGGCCGGCAAGGAGCCAACCAAGCTGTTCAGCACCGTCCACACCAGTTCAGGCAGCGGCGGCAATGGTGCCGGTGCGGCCACCCAGCTGACCGATGCCTGCACGGCCTTTCACACCTATCACATGCTCTGGACGGCTCAGCAGATCAGCTTTGGCATCGACGGGGTGACTCATTTCTCCTACGTCAACAAGGGCACCGGCAAGGCACAGTGGCCGTTCGACGCGCCGCAGTTCTTGATCGTCAATGTCGCGATTGGCGGTGACCTGGGTGGGCCGGTGGACGACACGATTTTCCCGATCGCCATGGCGGTGGACTACGTCCGCATCTATCAGCGCTGAGCCGATTCAGCAGCCTTCGATCTGGTGCCCGGTGACGCGCTCGTTGCGGGCATCGATGAGGTAGCGAACGACGCAGGAGAAGGTGGTCGCTGCACCCGACTTGGCTGATCTGGCGTAGACATAAGCCGGAGTGCCGTCGGGCTGTTTTGTTTTCGAGGTGGGCGGTCCCAGCTTGGCGACCAGCTCCTGCACCTTGGCGCCGGTCCAGCTGTCCTGGCTTTTGTCGAATGCGGCTTGACGCTTGAGGTCGGCCGCGCTCGGCGCAGCGAGGATCGCTGTGATTGGTGTGGGCGCCGGTGTCGTGGCACAGGCTGCGAGCAGCGATGACGCCAGCAGGGCGACGGCCAAATAAAGTGGAGATCGAATCATCGGCCGAGGGTACGCCGATCCGACCGATCAGCCTGTTTCCAATTGCAGCGCCTACACCGTCTACAGCGTCTACAGCGCCTACAACGCTTACTGCGCCTACAGCCCCAGCGCTTTCAGAATCGCCTCGCGCAAAGCAAGCGTCAGCTAGTCCGTACGGCCATCGGCCCGTCCGCAACTGCCGAACGGAAGCGCTCAGCGTTTACTTGGCCACCACCCAGCAATTTGGCCACGTCGATCATGCTGCCGGGGTGGAGCCATACGGATACCTTTAAGTGGTTCGACTTCAAGGCTGCTGGCATCAGCGCGGACGGCGATTCGCTGGTAGGAGCGCATGGTGCGCATGATGCGAACGGTCGCGGCAGCGCGTCGACGATCCGCCTGGGAAGATTGCCA
Organism: Burkholderiales bacterium; assembly: GCA_038327205.1. Taxonomy (GTDB): domain Bacteria; phylum Pseudomonadota; class Gammaproteobacteria; order Burkholderiales; family Burkholderiaceae_C; genus Paucibacter_A. Next base: position 4,416 of record JBBQKT010000059.1, read on the forward strand.
GGAGATTGCCAGGAGATTGCCAGGAGATTGCCAGGGTGGCCACCACCGCCTGGAACGCCGCCCTAGATCAGCTTTAAATGGGTGTCCACGACCCGTGCGATACGTACCGTCACCAGAGGCGCGAGCTTCAAGGCCGCCTGGATGCGGCCGGTCATCAGCGCTTCCTTGATCTCCGGCCAGCCGTTGTACTTGGTGTATTGGTACTCGAACTTCGGTGCACCGCTCTTGTCCGTGCTGTTCGCACTCGCCCTGGCCACGCTGGCGACCGGCAGGTTCAAGTTGCAGGTGACGGGCAAGCCGCCGATGAGCTGGGACTTTGGCGTGGGTGCAGCGGCAGCAGCTGGCGGCGAGCAAGGTCAGGGGCGTATTTAGCGGTCATGCGCTGCATGCTCATTGATCCGGCGCCACCCGGCTTTGTCTGCGAGTGTCTGGCCATAGCCAATGAGGCCTCGGCCCGTGCGTCCAAGGCCGGGCCGCGAAAGTCCTACACACCAAAAAAAACCCACCGAGCGAACGTTCGGCGGGTTTTTTGTTGGCTGGCGCGGCCGTTCAGTTGAACTTGACCGGCCCCAGGTTCAGGCGCTTGGAGCGAACCGCAGTGGCTGCACCACCACCGTCGAAAGTGACGAACTGAAGGACCCTGCACTGCACCTCAGTTCGCACCACGGCCTATGGCTAAGTGGGTCAGCCGCCGACAAACGAGATGTCGTCGTAGTAGTAGACGCGGTCGGCCGGCAGCGGGCCAGAGCCGCCGTTGCCGATGCCGAAGTCCGAGAAGATCGACAGCTTGTTGTAGATCTTCGTCAGGTCCAGCGGCGCAGTGGCGCCACCGCCGACCGGCGGGGCCAGGCCGGGGTTGGCGAAGTTGAAGGTGAGCGTTTCCCAGGCGCCGGCCTTGGTCGTGATGGCATCGGTTTCGACGCTGATGCCAGGGTTTGCCGCGTTCTCGACCTTCATGCGCACCCGCACACCGATGGCCGGGCTGTAGACGCGTGCCGTGAGGGTCTTGGCGGTGGCCGTGAATGGGATTGTGGGGATGGAGTCGGTTGCACCGGTCGAGACCGTCACGCCGGCCCACTGCTCTGAGGCCGCGACCTTGAAGACCTTGAGCACCTTGTTGGTCCCACCGGTTGGATCGACGGCAAGGGCGGGTGGCGTGCCGTTGACACCGAAGTCGGTCAGCTTGGGTGCGGTGGTTTCGTCAAAGGTGACGATCGCGCTGCCAGCTGGGGCGGGGGCCGGGGCCGCTGCAGCAGTAACGAAAGTCAGGTCGTCGTAGTAGTAAACGCGGTCCGCCGGCAGCGGGCCAGAGCCGCCGTTGCCAATGCCGAAGTCCGAGAAGATGGAGATCTTGTTGTAGGTCTTCGTCAGGTCCAGCGCCGCAGTGGCGCCGCCGCCGACCGGCGGGGCCAGGCCGGGGTTCGCGAAGTTGAAGCTCAAGGTCTCCCAGGCGCCGGCCTGGGTGGTGATGGCGTCCGTCTCGACGCTGATGCCGGGGTTGGCTGCGTTCTCCACCTTCATGCGCACCCGCACACCGATGGCAGGGCTGTAGACGCGTAACGTGAGCACCTTGTCGGTGGCCGTGAATGGGATTGTCGGGATGGAGTCGGTCGCACCGGTCGAGACCGTCACGCCGGCCCACTGTTCTGAGGCGGCAACCTTGAAGACCTTGAGCACCTTGTTCGTGCCGCCGGCTGGGTCGACGGCAATAACGGGCGGCGCGCCGTTGACACCGAAGTCGGTCAGCTTGGGTGCGGTGGTTTCGTCAAAGGTGACGATCGCGGTTCCAGCCGGAGCCGGGGCCGCCGCAGCGGTGACGAAAGTCAGGTCGTCGAAGTAATAGGTGCGGTCAGCGGGCAGTGGGCCCGAGCCGCCGTTGCCAATGCCGAAGTCCGAGAAGATGGAAACCTTGTTGTAGGTCTTGGTCAGGTCCAGAGCAGCCGTTGCACCACCACCGACCGGCGGCGCCAGGCCCGGGTTGGCGAAGTTGAAGGTGAGGGTTTCCCAAGCGCCTGCCTTGGTCGTGATCGCGTCGGTTTCGCAAGTGATGCCGCCGTTCGAGGCGTCTTCCACCTTCAGGCGGATGCGCACACCGATGGCCGGGCTGTACACGCGCAGGGTCATCGTCTTGGCCGTGGCGCTGAAAGGGAGGGTGGTGACGGCGAAATTGGCCAACTTCGAGACCGTGACGCCGGCCCATTGCTCCGAGGCGACGAACTTTTGCACCTTGAGCACCTTGTTCGTGCCGCCGGCCGGGTCGTTGGCAATGCTGGGTGGCGCACCGTTGACGCCGAAATCGGACAAGGCCGGCGCGGTGGTTTCGTCGAAGCTGGCGACCACGATGCCGCCCGCCGGTGCAGGTGCGGGAGTCGGTGCAGGCACGGTGTTGTAGGCCTTCTGGGCCGCGGCAGTGGCGGTGTTCGCATTGCCAGCGATGTCGGTGAATTTGGCCGCAGCCACGCTCACGTCCAGCATGCCGGTGGCGTTGGCGATGGGTGTCACCACCAAGGTGGCTTGAGAGCCGGTACTGCGGGTGAAGGCACCCTTGGTGCCGCCAAGCACGACCACGTCGCTGGCATCAAAGCTGGTGCCCACGTCTTCGCTGAAGACAAAGGTGAAGGTGACCGGGCCCGTGGCGGTGGCAGCGGCCACATCATTGGCAATCGTCACCGTTGGCGCGACGGTGTCGGGTGGCGCCGGGGCAGCCGGGATGGCAGGCGTGCTGCTGGCGTTGGGCGGTGCTTCGGCATCGCCGCCGCCGCAGCCGGCCAACATCGCGCAAACCAGCATCGAGCAGGCCAGGGATGTGGCGGTCAAGGAATTGAGCTTGGCGGGGTTCGTCATGGCGAGTTGTCCTGGCTGTGAGGGGGTGTGAGTTGAAACCGAAATCATCGCTTTGAAAGCGCTTTCACGAGAATAGGCGGCAGAGCGGCTGATGGCAAGGCGGCAGTACCTGTCGCTTTCCCTAACTGCGCTCGGTTCGTGGGGTCAGTTGCTGCGGCCCAGGGTCGCGGGGGCCACATCGAGCGTCTTGCCGTCGCTGAAGCGAACGGTCAGCGGCGCTTTGCCGGCGTTGAAGGCCAAGTAGGTTTTGCGGCCGTCGGCGCGCTTGAACACGCTGAACAGCGGCGTGTCCGCGCCGACGCTGAAGTCAGGCGGCCCCATGTCGTTCAGGCTCAGCAGCCAGTGCAAGGCGGCGGTGCGGGTTTCGCCGATCTCGACCGAGCCCCAGCGGTCCCACTGCGCCAATGCCTGTGCCGGTTCGGCCAGCGCCAGATATTTGAAGAACACGTCTTGCCAGATATCGGCTGGGGGCGGGTAGGGCGGCTTTTTGCCGACGGCGGCGTAGAGCGCCATCTCGGGCTTGAGCGCTTCAATATTGCGCCTGACGAAGGCCGGGCTGCGGCCCAGGTACATCGAGGCGGTGGTCACCGGCAGCAGGTTGATGCCTTTGATCTGGCGCGGCTCATCGGTCCACCAGGTGTTGTGGATCAGCGCGCCGCCGAACACCTGGCTGACCTCGACATTCTTGTATTCGGGTGGCAGCGTCAGCTTGTGGATGTCGAACCAGTAGTGGTTGATCGCCTCAATTTCGGTCGTGTAGAGATAGGCGCCGAGGTCGCGCAAGCGCCGGTTGCCGGTCACCTCGCCCCACAGGATCAAACCCGCCCAGGCGTTGATGGCTTCGGACGAAGACTCCTGATTGTTGCCGAAGGCACCGAGGCCGACGCCGGACGCCCAGGAGTGACCCTCATAGACGTCGAAATTGCGCAGGAACGGGAAATCCGCCCGACCGCGTTCTTCGGTGGCGATATCGGCCACCAACAGATTGACCATGCCGCCCCATTTGTCGGGCGCCGCCCAGGCCGGGTCGCGCAGGGCCAGTTCGGCCATTACGCGGATCCAGTAGCCGTAAGTGAAGTGGTGGTCGTTGATCTGCTCGACGGTGAAGAACTCATCCGGATAGCTCGCCACCGCGCCGAGCTTTTTGTCGTAGTGGAAATAAGACTTGCTGCTTTCGCCGCCGAACCATTCCTCAATGCGCTTTTTGAGCATCGAGAGCAATTGCTCGCGGCCGTCGGCATCGCCTTGCTGTTCGACCACGTCCAAGAGCTTGAGGTTGCGCTGCAAGCCCTTGCCCTGCCAATAAGCGCCCTTGCCCTCTTGCAACATCATGCGGCGGGCGGTGCGCAGCTCGGCCTTGGCCAGATCGGCCAACTCGCCCTTGCGGGGCGATTCGGCCACGGCGGGCCAGAAGGGCACAAAGCCGGTGTAGGCATAGCGGGTGCTGAACTGCGCGGCGGCCAGCAGGCGCAGCTTGCCGCGCACGGTGTCAAAGCCGCCGCCGAGCTTGCCCTCGACGCTCGCGTTGTTGAACCACTGGTGCGGGTACAGAGCGATCAGCGGGCCGTTGTCGGCACCTTCCATCACCCGGGTGCTGAGCTTGAAGTCGGTGTCTACCCGGTTGTTGGCCGTGTCGTAGCGCCACTCGGCTCGGGTGTCCTGGATGAATGCATAGGCGTGGCGGGTGAAGAGCGCCAGGGTTTCGGCCTTGTCGTCGGGCATGGCGGCGGCGGCGACATAGCCCTTGCCGGCAGGCAGGCGGGCGATCCATTCGGTCGGGGAGACGCTCTCCCAGCGCACGCCGGTCGGGCCGAACAAGGCGTAGCTTTTGCCTTTCAGGCGCAGGGCCAGCACGCGGGCGTCTGCGCCGGTGTCGATGCGCTCGGCCGCGAAGGGCAGGCGCACCCGCAGGTCACCACGCGTGAGCTGAAACGAGGCGTACGGGCTGCCGTGCGCCACCGTCGCCTTGAACTCATCCGCATCGCGCGCCATCGAGATGTCGATGGCCCAGTCGCTCGCCCGTGCCAGCTTGGCCGTGCCGGGCTCGAAGGCTGCGGGCGAAAACACCAGCGGATCGCGGTGTGGGTAGTGGATTTCGGTGTCCTGGCGAACGGTGCCGAGCACTTCCTTGCTGGGCAGGGCCATCTCGAAACCGGCTGGCGTGGTCTTCACCGTCAGCGGCTGCACGAAGATGACCTCGGGCTTGGGGTTGAACAGCAGGGTCGAATACCACTGGTTGGTCTGGGCCGCCGTGCCCTGCATGGCCTCGGTGCGTTGCGACGCAGCGGGCATGCCTCGGTCCGACGCCTTGGGAGCAAGAAAATAGGTGGCTGACCCCGCCTTGACAGCTTGGGCCTGGACGGGGTTCAGCGCAATGAACAGCAGGCCCGAGGCGAGCAGCGCGACGGGTGCTAGGCGGTCAATCAAATGCATGTCGTCTCCTTGCGGTCATCAGGTGCCGCTTGACTGCATGATATTGAAAGCGCTTTCAAACAACATCCACAGGTTTACCCGCATCGTGGCTGCTTCCTTCGACAACAGGATGGTGAGGCACGGGAAAACACGGGGCTGCGCCCGGTTGACGCGAAGCGGATCCGCCACTAACCTCGTGAAAGCGCTTTCAAAAAGGAATGACAAAGCGCATCAATCATTGTTCACGGGACATCCGCCATCATGAAAATCGCAGCCACTTTGAGCCTGTCAGTCGGCCAGTCCGCCGACCTGCGGAATCGGCGCGCCGTACCGCCAGCCGCCCTGAAGCCGCTCGTTCTGGCTGCTTTGTTGGCCCTGCCTCTGGCGAGCCAGGCACTTGACTACGGCCCCTTCACCTTGACCGGATTTGCCAAGGCCGAGGCGACGCGAGTCAGCACACTTTGCAAGGATTGCCAGCGCGACCCCGCTGCGAGCAAAGACTTCGCCTGGGCCGATGAACTGGTGCAAGGCAAGCCCTACGGCGCCGGCAACACCCATGTGACGCTGATTCAACCGTATCTGGGATTCAAGTACGACCTGCCGCGCGGCATCAAGGTCGATGCCTTGTTGAGCCAGCGCTGGCGCGACGGCAAGGTCGATTTCAAGGGCTTCTGGTACGAAAAGAATGTGGCGCTGAGCCATGAAGACTTCGGCAGCCTGCGCGTCGGCGCGATGACCACCCGTTCCTGGGCGCTGGCTGACTACCCCTACGGCAGCAACATCAACCTGGCCGATGCCTGGGCCTCCAGCGGCGCAGGCTATGGCATCCTGACCCGAGCCGTTCGTTACACCTCGCGCATCCTCGATGTACTGGACGGCGACCTGGTGCTGGAGGCTACCTACGACATGGGCAAGGCCGGCTGGAAGCGCAACAAGCCGCGCTTCCTGGAGCTTTATGCCCAATATCGCAAGGGCGATCTGTTGGTCGACGCGACCTTCCAGGATACGCAGAACGGCACCCCATCCGCGTTCGGCCACGGTGTGTTCACCGGGCCGTTTTACGATTCGTCGTTTGACAGCGCATTGGGCGGCAACAGCCAGGGCATCGCCATGGTGATGGCCCGCTATCAAGTTGATTCCAAGCTCGAAATCTCGGGCGGCCTGCGCGGCAATCGCTGGAGCGGCTCCTACGCCAAGTTGTTGCTGCCTGCCAGTGCCAACCCGGGCGGTTACGACATCTGGAACAACCCGTTCAATGCCGACTGGAAGCAGGACCTGGGCGGTGGCGTCTACAAGGGCTATCCGGCCACCTCGCTCGACCTGTCGCTGGGCGCGCGCTACAAGTTCGGCCAATGGACAGCCTCCACCGGCATGATGCACATGGGCGCGGCCTCGACCACGAACCCGTCCGACCGGGGCGGCACCAACTCAGCCACCATCAACACCGTCGGCTTGGATTACAACTTTGGCCGTGGCTTCCAGGCCTACGGTTTTGCGGCGCTGGTGCAGTACGCCCACAAGGGCTTGTCGCCACTGACCATGCCCAGCAACTCGGCCTTCACGAACATCGATTCGCGCCTGAAGACGCGCGGCAGCTATGTTGGCGTCGGTGCCGTCTACGTCTTCTGATCTGCACACCTTCGAGGTCACCCCCCATGAAGCTCATGTCCCCTCTCGCCTCATCTCTTGACGCGCTGGCCGTGCCGGCGCGCCGCCTTTTTGCTCGGGCCGCCTGCGCGCTGGTGGCTGCCACCTTCGTCGTGGCTTGTGGCGGCGGTAGCGGCACAACGCCCCTCACCGGCGTCGGCAGCCAACTGCGCCCCCTGAGCGCCGACTACACCGCCCGCAAAGCCGTCGCCTATTCGCCCTATCGCACGGCGGCCAACGAAGCCGGTCTTGCGGCTGAAGTGGTCCCCAAGGCCAACATCAAGCAAGACCTGGATTTGCTGCTGGCTGCCGGCTTCCGGATGATCCGGCTGTTCGACAGCGACGATAAAGTGGGTCGCCAGACGCTCGAAGTCATCCGTGACAACAAGCTCAACATCAAGGTCCATCTGGGTGTCTACATCCAGGGCGGCAACGAGCCGCTCAACCAGGCCCAACTCGTCCGTGCCGCCGTGCTGGCCAACGAGTTCAAGGACATCGTGCTGGCCGTCAGCGTTGGCAATGAAACCATGGTCAGTTGGACCCTGAACAAGGTCGATCCGACCACGATGGCGGGCTACATCAAGAAGCTGCGTGACCAGATCCCCCAGCCCATCACCACCGATGACAACTACGCCTTCTGGGCCAGTGCCCCCTTGGCCATCACCGACGTGGTGGACTTCGCCTCCTTGCACACCTACACCGAGCTTGACACGGTGTTCGATCCCAAGCTGTTTGACTGGAAGCAAAAGGACAAGCCCGCTGCGACACGCGCCGTGGCCATGATGGATGCGTCCATCGCCGAAGCCCGTCGCCAATATGGACTGGCCCGCACCTATCTCGACAGCAAGGGCCTGACCGCCGTGCCCATCGTGATCGGTGAGACCGGCTGGAACGCCGTGGACGTTGGCAGGTTGGCCTTCCGCGCCCACCCGGTCAACCAGAAGATGTATCTCGATCGCCTGGCGACTTGGGCAGCCGAAGGCAAGACCGGTGCCGGCCCCAAGAACGTGTTCTATTTCGAAGCCTTCGATGAACCCTGGAAGCAGGGTGACGACAAATGGGGCCTGTTCAATGTGCAGCGCCAGGCCCGCTACGCCGTCCAGGCCTTCAATTCACCCAGCGCCACCTGGGTCTGGGAGCCCGGCACTTACACCGATGCCGATGCGGTCTACTTTGTACCGGCTGTCGTCAACACGGCGGTCAGTGCCAACCGCTACACGCTCTACACCGACAAGGTAATCGGCGCGTCCGAAGTGCGGCCAAGCGGCTTGTCATGGGATGCTTTCGACGGCACGACCGCCGCCTATCCTGAAGTGACTGGCATCTTCGGACCTGGCGATGACACCCACAGCTTGGAGATCACGCCCAACCCGGCCGCCTACGGCTGGGGATTGCTGCGTCAGTCACGCACGGGGGTGTCGGAGAACCTGTCCGCGTTTGCCGCCAGCGGCACGTTGAACTTCACCATCAGCACCCTGTACCCCGGCAAGATCGAGATCGGCATCTCCACCGACACGGTGGACCGCGAGCCGCAGGAAGCCTATTTGCAGATTCAGCCCGGCAACTACGGCTTTTGCAGCACGGGTGCCTGGTGCATGGTCTCGATCCCGTTGAAGGACTTTGTGGCGGCCAACCCCAAGCTCGATCTGTCCATGGTGCTGTCCCGCTTCGTGATCGCCGACCGCTACGCCACGACTGGCAAGGCCAGCGGCTCGGGCATCAAGACCAAGCTCTACATTGATTCGATCTACTGGGCGAAGTGATGGCGTGAAGCGCGCTGCGGTGCGCCGCTGATGTCGCCTGATCGTCAATGACAACACCGCCAGCTCATTGAGCTGGCGGT
>JBBQKT010000060.1:0-13157 GCA_038327205.1 Burkholderiales bacterium
AGCTCGGACTTGGCCTCCAGCTTCGGGCTTTGCCCGCTGCCGCTGGTGGCCTGCTGCGGCGGACCGTCCAGGTGTTCGCCGTTGGGGCCGTGCGCGCCAGGGCCGGCGTTGGCTCGGCCACAAATGGCCAACAGCAGTGCCAAGCCGATCAGTCGGTGAAGAGGTAGAGCAATGAGTGTCATGGGAGTCGTCCAAATGCTTGTTGAACACGGGCCTGCGCCAAAGTCAGCGTGGCCTGTTGGCGGGTGGCGGCGGCTTCGGCCTGCGCAGCTGCACCGAGCGCACGCAGCAGCTCGGGCAAGGCAGACTCACCGGCCTGGAACGATTGATTGATCAGGGTTGCCCGCTCACGCAGCAGGGCCGCCCGCTGCGCCTCAGCAGCCGCTTGAGCGCTGACGCTGGCTAGGCCGCTGCGCGCCAAACCCAGTTCGGACGCCAGTTGTTCGCGCATCCGCTGCTGGTTCGCCAGTGCCAGATCTTGCTCGGCCAGCGCGGCCGCCAACTGGGGCCGGCTGTGGGTCTCGCTGCCAAACGGCAGCCGCAGTGACACGGCCAGGCTGTTCTGCGGGGCCTGTCCCATACCGGGGCGTTCCTGCCGCAAACCCAGGCCCAGCTCGGGCGGGGCCGCGCGCTGGCTTTGCACCTGCGCCACACGTTGCCGGGCCCGGCGCACCAGGGCCTCGGCCAGCAAGGCCTCGGGATGCTGGTCCGGCACGGCTTCTTGAGCTTGAAAAGCTTCAGCCATGGGCAGCGCCGCCAGGCCGGTCAGCAAGCGCCAGGCGGCCCGCTGCGACAACATCGCCTGCTCGGCCTCACCGTCCTGCGCCCTTGCCGCCAGCAGCTCGGCCCGGGCCGCCAGCGCATCGGCCGGGGCCAGATCACCGGCCTTGACCCGGCGGTCAACATCGGTCGATAGGGCATCGAGCATCTGCCGCTGTTGCGCCGCCTGGCTGGCATCGACCTCGGCCATGCGCCAGCGGGCGGCCTGCTCGCGCAACTGGGCGGCCAAACGCCAGCGCGCGGCCTGCTCAGCGGCTTGGGCCCAGGCTGATTCGGCCTCGGCCGCCTGGCTGTTCTGCTGGCGTTGGCCGGGCCGCCACAGCGGCAAGGCCACGCCGACCTCGGTTTCACGGCCGCCGGACTTTGAGCCCATGCCTGCGCGTTGCGACAGATCCAGCGCCGGCGCGGCAGCCAGCCAACTTCCGGCAACGGCCTGCTCGGCCTGCGCGCGGCGCTGTCGGCCAGTTGATTCAGCGGCTTCGAGTGAGCGGCCCCAGGCGGCGTCCAGTGCCTGCGCCATCGTGATCTGCACGGCGGCATCGGCAGCAGCGGCAGAGCTTGAAGCCAAGGGGGGCTGCGCCAGGGCGGCACAGGCCAGCGCGCTGCCCACAACAACGCGGGCGGCGAGCCATGGAACGGTCCATGGAAAGAAATTCACGGTCATCCTGACGGTGTGAGCGTGGCGACGGCACAGGCAATGCACGGCGCAGGGCCGTCAATGGCAGGGTCGTGTGTCGCCACCGGTCAACGAAGCGCCGCTGGTCTTTGCGAGCAAAGACCGGCGTGCAGCGGCGGTGTCAGGCGCGCGGTTTTGGGGGTCGCTCCAGCCCGCGCAAAAAGGGCAGCGGCGGTTCGCCAGCCAACGATTCAACCGGCGCGGCGGGGCGAATGGCCGGCAGCGGCAGCGCAAGATCGGCCAGCAAGGCCGGCGCGAAGCCGCAGGCGTCATCCATCGCGTGTTGGGTGGAGTCGGACGACTCATCCAGATGGAAGGCACCGTCATGCCCGTCGTGGTGATGCGCCTTGCCTTCGAAATGCAACGCGGCATGCACCATGTCCGCACCCTCAGCCATCAATACACCCGCGCCGGCATGGGCCAGCGACTGCCAGCAAATGCAGAGCATCAGGAGAAAGGTGGTGAAGCGGTGGCGCATGGGTGGCGAGTTTAGTCGAGCCAAACTTCGTCGGATAAAGCAGGGGCCATCTGCGCTCCTAGGGTTCGGGCGCGGTAGCACGCGCCACGCCACCCGCTGCTTCTTCATCGCCCGGACTGGCGGTATCGGCCCAATCCCGACATTTCATTCACACAGCCGGGAACCCGGAATCTGGCACTCAAACTTCCATCGCCTGCGCGGCCGGGAGCGGCGTGAACGCCAACAACAACATGCACGGGTCTGCAATGCAGCCGTTCAGCGCTGTCATTGGTTTTGGCACTGCGGCCCGGTGGCTTTGCATGGCCGGCATTCGTCGACCAACGCTCTGCACACCCAGCGGTTCTACGCCAGCCTTCGCTGTTGCCAGCCCTAGAATGGATTGAGATGAGTACCGTTTTGACTCGACCTGCAAGCACATCCCGCGATGTGTTTGCAGGTACCGTCAATGCCTTGACGTCACTGGTCGCCCTGCTGTCACTCGGCATTGTGGCCACAGGCTTCTTAGGGCCTGCGGCGCTTCAGATGGGCATCACATCCGCCTTTGTGACCGTGATCAGTGGCGGCCTGGTCTATGCGCTCAGCAGCACCACCGCGTCGCCGGCCGGCATGCCCAGCTCTGCGACCACGGTCATCTTTGCGGGCCTCGCCGCGCAGGTGGGCTTCGACCCACAACTCAATTTGGCCACCGCGCCGGGCTTGCTGTCTCTGGCAGCCGTGCTGGGCAGCGCGGTGGTGTTGATGGGGCTGCTGCAGATCGGCTTGGGCTTGGGCGGCCTCGGCCGCCTGGCTCGCTTCGTACCCCAGCCGGTGCTGGCCGGGTTCATGAACGGCATCGTGCTGCTGATTCTTTTCGCGCAGCTGCGCCCCTTGCTGGGCCTGCCGCTGAACAGCCGACTGACCGACCTGGCAACCCTGTCCCAGATTCAGCCGCTGGCCTTGCTGATCGGCGTGACGGCGGCAGCGGCCGTCTGGCTTGCAGGTCCCAAATGGCGCGCAGTGCCCGCGCCGCTGCTGGGCTTGACCGCTGGCATCGGCCTGTACGCGGTGCTGTCCAGCCTGATGCCTGGCGCCCGCTTCGGCCAGATGGTGGGCGCCTTGCCGCAGGGCTGGGTGATGCCCGATGCGCTGCTGCCGCTGGGTGATGCCGCCACCCTTGCCCTCTGGCAACGACATGGCTCGCAGGTCTTGTTGACGGCCGCAATACTGGCGCTCATCGGCTCGCTGGAGTCGCTCTTTTCCGCCATCGCGGTTGACCAGCTGACTGGCAGCAAACACGACAGCCGCCGTGAACTGCTGGCCCTGGGCGCCGCCAACCTGGCCAGCGGCCTGTGCGGCGGCATGCCCTTGTCGATGGCGCGCGCACGTGCCATGCAACTGATCAACAGCAACGCCGCAGGCCGGCGCCCTGCGGTCGTGGCCGCCTGCGCTTTTGCACTGATGTATGGCGTGGGCGGTCCGCTGCTGGCGCTGCTGCCCAAGGCGGCGCTGGCGGGCGTCATGGTGACGATCGCCATCACGCTGAGCGACCGCTGGACACGCCAGTTGCTGCGCCAGTGGCGGGCCGGTGAAAGCACGCCCGAAGTGCGCGTGAGCCTGGCCGTGGTGGCCATGGTCTGCGTGGTGACGGCAGCGGGCGGCTTCGTTGCTGGCTTGATGGCGGGCGTGCTGCTGTCGATGTTGGTGTTCATGCGCAGTGTCAACCGCTCTCTGCTGCGCGAGCGCTACAGCGCGGACCAACGCCCGTCGCGGCGCATCTACAGACCGCAACAAGAGGCTTTTCTGCACCAGGTGCGCAGCCGGGTGACGGTGTTCGAGCTGGAGGGCGCACTCTTCTTCGGCAGCACCGCCCGGCTGAGCAGCGCCTGTGAAACGCTGGCCAGCGATTGCCGCTGCCTGGTGCTGGACCTGCGCCGCGTGAGCACCATCGACGAATCCGGTGCCATGGCGCTGCAGCAGTTATCCGGTCAGCTGCAACAGCGCGGCATGGTCTTGCTGCTGGCAGGCGTGTTGGCGGGCAACCGGCATGGCCGGCGCCTGCGCGACTACGGCTGTTTTCGCAACCCGCCGGGTGACGGCCCGCGCGCGGATTGGCACTTCGACGCCGACCGCGCCACCGAAGCCGCCGAAGGCCTGTTGCTGGCCGCTGCGGACCTGCCTGAGTTGCCGTCGGCCGTGCCGCTGGCCGACACCGCACTGCTCAAGGGCCTGCGCCCTGAACAGTGCACGCAAGTGCGGGCGGTGATGCAGGAGCGGCAGCTCGCCGCCGGTGAGACGCTGTTCCGCCAGGGCGACCCCGGTGACAGCCTGTATGTGCTGACCGAAGGCGCCATCTCCATGATCGCTGCGGGTGCTGCCGAGCAGCAGCGCTTCGTCACCTTCCCGCCCGGCATGATGTTCGGTGAGACGGCCATGCTTGACGGCAGCGGCCGCACGGCGGCGGCTGTGGCGGACTGCGCGGCCGTGGTCTACGGGCTGGACAAGGCAGCCATGGCGCAGCTGTCAGCCGCCGACCCGCAACTCGGCCAGCGCCTGGCACTGAACATCGCCCTTCACCTGGCCGAACGGCTCAGAGGCGCCTCGATGGCGTGGCGTGCCAGCGCGGGGTAGGGAGCTGTCGCTGAGGGCTGCGGCGCTGCCTGCTTGTCGGCGCCCGACGCGCGCGCTGCGGCGTTTGGCGTTCCAACCGCTGGGCCGCCGGCCGGGGCGCAGCGTCGATTCGGTCCGGCCATTGACTGCTCGCTCACGGCGACTGAAGGCCTGATTCAAGCGCCACAGATTCACCGGCACCAAGGACAGGTGCAGCACCAACACCGGCAGCAACTCGGCCGCGCTGCCGTAGGCAATAAAGGCCGCGTTGGCGGCCAACGCCAGCAGCCGCAGCCGGCGCATGTCGGCGCAGATGAAGGTCAGCAATGTCAGCAGTGATGCCGTCCAACCCAGGGCCTCGGGGGCGATCAGCAGTTTCAGGGCGTCTGTCACAGCGGTCCTTGCATGGCCAGCGGTGGCTGACCGATGCCGGGATGTTCGGGCCGGCTGCTGCGGCCGGCATGTCGCTGTTCAATAGTGAACAGCGACATCGGCGATGGCGCGCCGTTCGATGGTTGCGCGCAGGAAGTCTGCACGCGGCACCAGGGCGCTGTACAGGTCGGCCCGCGCGCCCAGGTTGTGCCGCGCGGTGGCCAGCAAGGCCGGCGCACGCGGGTCGCCCAACGGCGCCAGCATGCGGTACAGGTAGAACGGGGCTTCGATGCTGCCGTCCCAGCCGCCACGGGCGGCAACATCGGCCAGCAGGGCTTCCGCCTCGGCCAGGGCGGCAGTTTGCTCGCCCAGCGCGTGCAGGGTACTGGCCGTGGCGCTCCAGTGGGTCCACTCAGCGGCCTGGTCGCCGTATTCCCGCCAGATGGTGCGTGCGGCGCGGGCATGGTCCAGCGCGTCGGGCAGCAAGTCCAGGCTCAGGGCCGCCAGGTGTGCATAGGTACGGGCCACGCCTTGGGCATAGCGGTCACCACTGCCCTGGGCCTGCTGCAGACCCAGCAAAGCGCTGTCCAGGGCGGCACGTGCGTCCCCCAGCTCCCTGAGGGTGCGTCCGAGGTTGGCGCGTGCCATGGCCTCCATCGCCCGGTGGCCGATGTCCTGGCAATCCTGCAGGGTGTGCAGTTGCATGTCGCGCGCCTGCGCATACCGCCCGAGGTTGAGCTCAAGTTCGGCCAGATTGACCTGCACGGTGATGGCGCCGTAGCGGCTTCCTGCCGCGTTGTAGGCCGCCAGCGCACGCTGAAAGCAGGCCTGCGCTTCCAGAATGCGGTGGACCCTTTCGTGGTTCACGCCGAGGTTGTTATGGATCGCACCTTCGGTGTTGAAGTCGCCGGCCGCCTGCGCGCAGGCCAGGCCCCGCTGCGCATGGGCCAGGGCCTCGTCCTCGCGCCCCAAGTTCGACAGGGCCATGAACATCACGTTGTGCAAGCGGCCGGCATCGATGGGCGAGCGTGCGGCAGCCTGCGTCAGATGTTGTTCGCCCAGCGTCACTGCGTCCGCGAAGCGGGCATCCAGCACGCAGCGCCACCCCAGGTGCTTGGCCACCTGCAGGCGCAGCACGTCGTCGTCCAATTGGTCGGCCAGGCCGTTGAGGATGGTGGTTTCGGCGTGGGTGGCGGCGGCGTCGCCACTGCGCTCGGCCACGTTGGCGCGCACACGGTGCAGGCGCACCTGGCGCTGCAGGTCGCTGCCGTCGTCCAGGGCCAGGGCGCGGTCGGTGTGGGCCATGGCCGCACTGTCGGATTGGCGGCGCGACGCGTCTTCAGCGGCCAGCAGCCAGTGGTGCATGGCCAGGTCGGCGATGCCTGCACGGTCGAAGTGCTCGGCAATCTGCACCGCCACCTCGGCCTCGCGCCCCAGGCTGCGGGCCTGCAGCCACAGCGCGGCCTGGTGATGGCCGGCGCGCTTGTCGGGCTTGAGCACCGTGCCGTAGGTCACCTGATGCAGCAGGTGGTGGCGAAACGCGTATTCCTGCGTGTCGTCGAAGCTGCTGTGGGCTTGTAGCAAGGCCAGTTCGCGCTGGCTCAGCGCCGGCAGGTACGCGGGTGCAGCGGGGTCGATGGCGGCCAGCGCCGCGTTCCAGAACTGCGCGCCCACCACACTCGCCTGCTGCAGGCTCAGGCGTTCAGCCGGCAGCAGCGCGTCCAGCGTGGCCTGCAGCACCGCCACCAGCGTGGTGGGCACTTGCAGGGCCTGCAGCTGGCTGTCTTGCACCTGCCACGGCCCGCTGTTGCCGGCCGGCGACTGGATGACGCCGGTGTCCAGCAGCATCTGCAACAGGGCTTCCATGTAGTACGGGTTGCCGGCGGCCTGCGCCGACAGCAGGGCCTGCAGTTGCGGCGCCGGCTGCGCAAGGCGCTGCAGCATGGCCCCGGCCAGGGCCTGGCGCGCGGGCTCGGCCAGCGGCGCCAACACCAGATGCAGGTGGCCGGGCCAGGTGTTGCCCCAATCGGGCCGGCGCTGCAGCAGCTCGGGCCGGGCGCCGCACAGCAGTAGCACGGGCCAGGTGCTGCCCACGGCCACCATGTGCTCGATGGCATCCAGCGATTCATCGTCGGCCCATTGCAGGTCGTCCAGCACCAGCACCAGGGGCTGCTGCGACGCCTGCAGCCGCAGGTACTGCGCCCAGGCATGGAAGCCGCGGGCACGCAGTTGCCGGCCTTCGCGCAGGATGCCGGCGATGTGCGGGCTGGCGCTGTAGTCCAGTCCAATCAGCTGGCCCAGCAGCGCCGTCTGTTCGTCGGCCGCCGCGCCGAAGATCGGCGCCAGCGCCGCCGCGAACTTGGCCTGCGCCTGCGCCTGCGTGTCGCTGTCCTGCACGCCGTGGTGCCAGAACAGCAGATCGCGCAGCAGGCCGCACGGCTGATTCAAGCCCTGCGGACGGCTGCTGGCGGACCACAGCGCTGCGCCACGCGCCGCCCCATGCGCTGCCCACCCTCCATCGGCGCGCAACTCGGCTTGCAGTTCCGCAAGTGAATCTGCCAACAGCCGGCTCTTGCCCAGGCCCGCTTCGCCCAACACGGAGGCAGCGCCGAGGCCGCCATGCGTGAAGACGCGAGCCGCCAGTTGGCGCAGCGCTGCGAGCTCGGCGTCGCGGCCGACCAGTGCGCTGGCGGCGCCCTCCGTACCACGGTGCAAGCCCCGCAGGCGCCGTTCGCGCTGACCCAGCACCAGGTAGGTCTGCAGCGGCTCCTGCAAGCCCTTGACCTGCAACGACGCTTGCGCCTTCACATCGAAGAGGCCCTGCACCTGACGGTAGGTGTCGACGCTGATGCGCAGCGTGCCTGCCGGTGCGGCCTGCTCCAGTCGCGCAGCGATGTTGACCGTGAGGCCGCTCAGACTCTTGTCGTTCTCCACCCCGCCGCCGCGCACCACGCCGCCGGTGTGAATGCCGACGCGGGCGTTGAAGCCATCATGGCCGTGTGCGCGCCGGACGTCATCGCCGCGCCGCGCGGCTTCGGCCAGCAGCGCCAGGCCGCACTGCACCGCACGCTCGGCATCGTCTTCGCGCGTGCCGGTGGTCTCATGCGCGCCAAACGCCGCTTTGAGGTTGTCGCCGGCATACCGCAGCACCTCGCCGCCGTGCTGCTCGACGATGACGGTGAAGGCCGCCAGCGCGCCGTCGACCACGGCTTGCACTTCCTCGGGGTCGAGCAACTGGATGAGCTGGGTGCTGCCCACGAGATCAAGGAAGAGCACGCTCACTTGACGCAGGCGGCGGGCGGGTTCGGTGCGGGCAGCCTGCCCCACGGACCCAGGCTGCGCAGCCAGCAGGGCCAGCCTGTCCAGCAGAGGCGCCAGCGCGGCATCGACCAGTGCGTCACCCAAAGCAGCGCGTTGTGCCTGCAGCGCTGCGATGGCGGCTTCCAGAGACGGGCGGAGGTCAGGCGCAGCGGTCATCGGCCGGAGTATAGGAGCCACTGCCGGCTGGCAGGTGGCGCCAGCAGCCATGTTCGGCCCGTTGGGCCCGCAAGGCACGCAGCTGTTCACTGGTGACCGGTGGGCGGCGGTCATACTCAAGTTCCAGCCATTGCTCGCAGCCAGGGGACGGTATGTCAGAGACGGTCAGCACAGAGACTTCCATCGACATGCTGGCCGAGCTCGCGCGGCTGGGTGAAACGCGCACCTGGGAGGCCGGTTCCACCGTGGTGAGCGAAGGCGATGTGGCTGACTGCATGTTCCTCATTCATGAGGGCGAGTTGCGCGCTTTCGTCGCCGGTGACGGCTCCCGCGTGATGGAGCTCAACACCTTGCACGCGGGCGAACTGTTCGGCGAGTTGATGCTCAGTGGTGACCGGCGTTCTGCCACGGTGCAGGTCATCACAAGGGCCCGACTGACCCGCGTGACGCGAGCGGATGCCGAACGTGCACTGGCGCAGCGGCCCGAACTTGCCCTGCAGTTGATACAGCGCCTGGTGCACCGCGTGCGTGTGCTTACCCGCACGGTAGGAAGCCTGGCCGCCGTGGACGTTTACGGACGCTTGGTGGGGCTGTTCGAGGCCCTGGCCGTCGACATCGAGGGCCAGCGGGTGGTGCCTGGGCCATTGAGCCAGCAGCGCATTGCCGAGCGCGTCGGGGCTTCGAAAGCGATGATCAACCGGCTGCTGACCGACCTGGCCAAGGGCGGGTACATCCAGGTCTCGAGGGAGCGCATCGTGCTGCTCAAGAAGCCGCCACCGAAGTGGTGAGGCCAAATACCAGGGATAGGTTGAGGGCCGAATTAGCTAAGAGCATCGGCGCCGACAACACGCCAGCCTTGCGCCCATAGCGCCTGCAGCGCTTGACCCAGCGCTTGCTTGTACAGCGCGGCAGGGCTTTGGCCAGCTCGGGCGGGGAACCCGCTGCTGAGCCATTGCGGCCCTGACTGACCGCTGTTGGAGCGCCACAGCGCCAGACGCCAATGAAGGCGAGCGGCAATGCTGTAGGCATCGTCAGCCAGCAGCCCGCACCAGTCGCCATCACCTATTCCATGCGCAGCTTTCAGCAGGGACGCAGCGCCGTACTTTGGTCCAAGCTCGATCACATCAAGTCCGTCAGGGCTGATCAAGCGAGAGGATCTGTTGCGCTGCGCGCGTGATGTCGCCTTTGCAGCTGGCTTGTGCGCGCTGCGCCGAATTACCCACCCACGCCGGCCCCTATCTCGGCGCGCCCGCCACCGACCGCGCCATCACGATGCGGGTGATGGACTGGTGGCGAGAGGAAGATGGCCTGCTCGCCGAAAACTGGGTGCTGATCGACCTGCCCCACCTGTTCTTGCAGATGGGGGTGGACCTGTTCGCGCCGCTTGGGCGCTAGGACGCGTCTGCAATCCAGTCTGCTGTCAGGTGAAGGCGAAGTCCACTTCCGGCGCCAGCCCGCTGATGATGCGCGCGATGCTTTTGCCCGAGCCGCAGGAGTGGGTCCAGCCGAGGGTGCCGTGCCCGGTGTTCAGGTACAGGTTGGGCAGCTTCGAGCGGCCGATGATGGGCACGTTGGACGGCGTGGCAGGCCGCAGGCCGGTCCAGAACTGGGCTTGCTCGGCGTCGCCGGCCCCGGGGAACAACTGCTCGGTGCGCCGGACGATGGCCTCGCAGCGCACCCGGTTCAGGTCGCGGTCGTAGCCGTTCAGCTCGGCCGTGCCGGCAATGCGCAGGCGGTCGCCCAGGCGGGAAAAAACCAGCTTGTATTCGTCGTCGGTCAATGACACCTGGTGCGCCATCGCCGCGTCTTTAACCGGCATCGTCACCGAGTAACCCTTGGCCGGATAGATCGGCAAATGGATGCCCAGCGGCGACGCATACAGCGGGCTCAGGCTGCCCATTGCCAGCACATAGGCATCGCCGCGCACGCGCTGAAAACGGCCCTCGGCATCGGTGGCTTCAACGTGGTCAATCTGGCCGCCCGCCTCACGCAGCGCGGTCACCGTATGGCTCATCAAGAACTCAACGCCATCGGCACGGCAGCGCGCCACCAACTCGCGGGCAAAGAGGTTGGCGTCGCCCGATTCGTCCTCGGCGGTGTAAGTGGCACCGGCCAATTGCGGGCGGATGTGGCGCAACGCGGGCTCCAGCTTGACGGCCTCGTCGGCCGAGATCACGCGCCGGTCGCAACCCAACTCACGCATCTGGGCCGCCGGGCCTTCAGCGCTGTCGAACTCTTTTTGGCTGGTGTAGAAATGCAGGATGCCTTGGGTGCGCTCGTCGTAAGCGATGCCGATGTCGCGCCGCAAGGCCTGCAGCATGTCGCGGCTGTAGGTGCCCAGGCGGACGATCTGGCCGATGTTGTGGCGGGTGCGGGCCGGTGTGCATTCGCGCAAGAACTGCAGGCCCCACAGCCATTGGCGCATGTCGGCGCGGATGCGAAAGAGCAGCGGCGCATCTTCCTTGCCCAGCCACTGAAGCACCTTCAGCGGCGCGCTCGGGTTGGCCCAGGGCTCGGCATGGCTGACCGAAATTTGCCCGCCGTTGGCAAAGCTGGTCTCAGCCGCAGGTGTGGCCTGACGGTCGATCACCGTCACGTCGTGGCCTTGTTGGCGCAGGAAATAGGCGGAAGTGACGCCGAGCAGCCCGGCGCCGAGAACGATGACTTTCATGGAAAACTCCAAAGGAAAAGTGGCGTGCACGGCGCTTGCCGTGCATCTTGCCGCTCCCCCTGTCCTTGGTACCTGAGAGATTCAACCGCAGGCGTCAGCCCGGGCCTTGCTCCTTCGGTGCGTCACGCAATTTCAAAACCCCGTGACGGCTCTCCAGACGGCGATGGTGGTGTGCAGTACGGGACCTGAGCGTTCATGGGAGTTTGCGCCTTCGGTGGCCGGGACGGGTCCCGGCACTCTCCTGCAGGGTGCGAATTCTAGCCGTCGAACGGCGATTCTTCCGTGAACCGGAGGCCGAGCGTACTTGGCATCAATATCCGTCTCGCACACCACAACGATCCAGATGCGGCCGGGCTAATTTCCTTGTGGGAGTCCTGCTGGCCGACCAATTTACGACTGCTTGCGAGCGAAAAATCATTGGGAACCCGCCCAGGGCGAGCGCGCTGGTACCGGGCTGCAGCGTCAACCTCAAGGAACTTGAGCGGCTGCGCGCCGTGTTCGGCAGCGTAATGATCGACGCCATCAAGCCGCACCATGTGCGCGCCTATCTCGACAAGCGCGGCGAGACCGCCAAGGCCCGCGCGAACCGCGAGAAGGCGTTGTTAAGCCACATCATCAACAAGGCCCGGGAATGGGGCTTTACCGAAGCGACGAACCCCTGCCAGGGGGTGAAGGGTTTCAAGGAATCAGAGCGCGACCGCTATGTGAGCGATGCCGAGTTTCGGGCGGTGTGGGAACAGGCGGGGCAGACCTTGCGCGATGCGATGGACATGGCCCTGCTGACCGGCCAACGACCGGCCGATGTGCTGAAAATTCAGCGGGCCGATATTCACGACGGCGCGCTGTGGATTGTGCGGAACAAGACCGGCGCAAAGCGGGCCATTGAAGTGACCGGCGAGCTGGCCGCGCTGATCGAGCGAATCAACGCCCGGCCGCGCCTGAGGCTGAGTGCCTGGCTGATTCAGGATGACGGCGGCCAGCCCCTGGGGACGTTTGCCATGCGCTCGCGCTTTGACAAGGCGAGGAAGGCGGCGGGGGTGGATTTTCAGTTTCGGGACTTGCGGGCGAAGGCGGCGACCGATACCGGAGACTTGGCGCACTCGCAAAAGCTGCTGGGGCATCGAAATCGGGAAATGACTGAGCAGTACGTCAGGAGCCGGATAGGAGAGCGCGTACAGCCGCTCCGGTGACGGCAACTGTTGGCTGTAGTCCAGCCCCGCCGACGGTGATACTTCCAGCTCCAAAGTACGGAAACTCAGGCGGGCGGCCAATGCTATCTACAAGCTGCCGAATTGATCCCACCTTCCAAAAAACTCCGATGTCAGAGCTATCGTTGATTCTGCCGCTGTAGATGCCGAGGAAGCGTGACGCGCTCCCCGTCAACATCGACATGCTGCCGTCCTCAAATGGCACCATGCCGCCAGCCGGACGGAACGCGATAACTGGCGAGCCTGACTGACCCCGCCTTGTGCGGCAGTCCACCAATGCGCATGGCAATCCTCCATAGTCGAACGCGAATTCAGACGCGAGAAATCCTGTAGCCCATATTGCGAAGCCGCCAACGACCGACTCTCCAAATGGGAAGCCGATTACGCTGACTGGCTCCGCTGGCCCGACTCGGATTTCTGGCGAGATCACAGCCAAGTCGATTGGCACAAGATCAACACCCGCTAAATCGGTCAGAGGTAGTGCCACAAAATCTGCGTGGTTCTTGTGCCAAGGATGCTCAATCCAGAGGTGCACACCGGACTCTGAAAACAACGGCTCCAACTTTTTGACCCACCGCCCAAGATGCCCGGAGGCGTGGTGAGAAACCAGCACATGGTTTGGCAAAGCGCCAAAGGAAGACAAGCACTCGCCTGTCTTGTTGTTCCGGCCAGTCACGTTGTGCCGGTTCGTAATCAACAAAGGCCCGACCTTTGAAGAAACGACGAAGGCGGTACCGGATGAAAGCGTCATTCCATCGAACTGCAATTCGATATACAGAGCGACGCCATTCTCGCGATTGATCATCGTCATAGCGCCACCAAACCGGTCATTTTGTAGAAGTCCCCGCAAATTGTAGAAAAACCCCGGCCAGTTTCCTGAGCGGGGTTTTAACCTAAGTGCTTGTCAGC
>JBBQKT010000061.1:0-13128 GCA_038327205.1 Burkholderiales bacterium
GGCTACCCGCCCAAGGCTGACCCGGCCAAGATCAACAAGCCCCTGGTCATTGCCATCCTGACCCTGCTGGTGATCTATGTGACGATGGTTTACGGCCCGATCGCGGCGATGTTGGTCGAGATGTTCCCGACCCGCATTCGCTACACCTCGATGAGCCTGCCGTACCACATCGGTAACGGCTGGTTTGGTGGCTTGCTGCCGACCATCGCCTTCGGCATCGTGGCTCAGACCGGCAATATCTACAACGGCCTGTGGTACCCGATCGTGATCGCTGCGGCAACCTTTGTGATCGGCATGTTGTTCGTCAAGGAGACGAAGGACGTCGACATCTACGCCGCCGATTGAACGTAGTTCTGAGTTGAATGACCAGAAGGGCGGCCTGCGGGCCGCCCTTTTTCATGCCTGCTGCACAATCGCCGCCATATGACAGACCGACCCATTTCAATCGCCCGCAATACGGAGCAGGCTCGCCTTCAAATGGCCGATATTGCGCGCCTTGCGGGGGTGTCGGTATCGACCGTGTCGAGGGCCCTCAACGGCAGCGGCCTGGTCAATGCCGAGACCCGCCAGCGCGTGGCCGAGCTGGCGCGTTCGCTCAACTATTCGATCAACCTCAGCGCGCAAAACCTGCGTTTGCAAAAGAACCGCACGGTGGCGGTTGTGCTGCCCTATGACGCCGACTCGCGCCAACATATTTCCGACCCGTTCTTTCTCTCGCTGATCGGCAGCATTGCCGATGCATTGACCGATCAGGGCTACGACATGCTGCTGTCCCGCGTCGATGCCGAGCATCTCGACCTGGCCGCGCAGTTCTACGACTCCGGCAAGGCGGTCGGCGTGTTGATGATCGGGCAGTGGCGCCATCACGACCAGTTGAATCTGCTGGCCGCGCGCCATCTGCCGCTGGTGGTTTGGGGTGGGGCGTTGCCGCAGCAGCTGTATTGCAGCGTGGGTGGCGACAACATCGCCGGTGGCCAGCTGGCCACGGCACATTTGCTCGCGCGCGGAAAGCGGCGCATCGCTTTCCTTGGCGACGCCCAGTTGCCCGAGGTCTGGTTGCGCCGCGAAGGCTATGGCCAAGCGCTGCGGCAGCTCGGGCTGCAGCGCGATCCAAAGCTGGAACTGCCCCTGCCCTTCGAGCCTGTGGCGGCGCGGCTGGCGATCGAGCGCTGGCTGCCTGAGGCACCGGACTTCGATGCCGTGTTCGCTTGCAGCGACCTGCTGGCGCTGCAGGCGATTCAGCTGTTGCGCGCTCGGGGGCAGCGGGTGCCCGAGGACATTGCCGTCGTCGGCTTCGACGACACGCCCTTGGCCGCCTATTGCGACCCGCCGCTGACCACGGTGCATCAGCCTGTGGCCGAGGCCGGCGCCGAACTGGTCACTGCGTTGACCGCCCAATTGAGCGGTGCAACGTCGGTACCGCGCACGCTCGATGTCCAGCTCGTCATTCGCGCAAGCGCGCCTTGACCATCGATTGCAACAATGGCTGAGGCCAAGGTGAAATTTTCGCCTTAGGCGCTGACAGCGCCGATAAGCACTATGTTTTTCTAGGCTTCATCGCGTTTTCCCTGATTTGCAATCGATTGCAATAAAAGTCAAAATGGTGCCAACGAGACGGTGCTGGTGCACGCTGCCCCAAAGGGATGCCCGCAGTGCGGTCTCGAACAACAGCTTGGCAGCGGGGCCCCCGATCTGCCGGCAACACCAGGAGACTCTGATGCCCGCATTTCCAACCCCCGTTCGCCCCCGCTCATTGGCCCACCGCGCTTGCCCTGCTGCCCTCGCGGCCGTCAGCCTTGCGCTGCTGCAGTTCGGTGCCCAGGCCCAAACAGCTGCTGAGCCGTCAGCTGATGCCAAGGACGGTCTCAAGCTCGACCAGGTCGTCGTGACCGGCACCTCGACCAAGACGACCAAGATGAAGCAGAGCGTGTCGGTCAGCACGCTTGACAGCGAACAGATCACCCGCACCGGCGCCAACAGCGCGGCCGAGCTGCTGCGCTCGGTGCCGGGCGTGCGCTCTGAGTCGTCGGGCGGCGAGGGCAATGCCAACATCACCGTGCGCGGCGTGCCGCTGTCGGCCGGCGGCTCCCGCTATGTGCAGATCCAGGAAGATGGCCTGCCCGTGCTGCTGTTTGGTGACATTGCCTTCGGCACGGCCGACCAGTTTCTGCGTGCCGACTACAACACCGAGCGGCTCGAAGTTGTGCGCGGCGGGTCCGCCTCCACCCTGGCCAGCAACTCGCCCGGTGGCGTCATCAACTTCATCAGCAAGACCGGCGCACAGACCGGCGGTGCGATGGGCTTGTCGGCCGGTCTGGACAACCGCCAGTGGCGCGTTGATGCCGATTACGGTGCCAGCCTCGGTAATGGCACGAGCTTTCACATCGGCGGCTTCCAGCGCATCGGCGAGGGCGGCCGCCCGACCGGCCAGACGGTTGAAAACGGCGGCCAGATCAAGGCCAACATCACCCAAAAACTCAGCAACGGCTATGTGCGCTTGAGCCTGAAGGTGCTCGACGACAAGACCCCGTCGTTTCTGCCCGTGCCCGTGACGGTCACCAACGGCAAGATCAACACCATCGCCGGTATCGACCCGCGCACCGCCTTCTTCATCACGCCCAGCCTGGCCCGTGACACCAGCTTCAACAAGGACGGTGGCACCACCACCTCGTCCACCCGCGACGGACTCCATGTCAAAAGCACAGCGCTTGGCTTTGAGTCGGGCCTTGATCTGGGCAATGGCCTGAGCCTGGACGAGAAGTTCCGCAAGACCAGCAACTCGGGCCGCTTCATCGCACTGTTCCCGTCCAGCAACGGCAACAACGGCGCGGATGCCTTTTTCAACGGCGTGCTGTTCAACACTGCGTTGGACAATATGGACAACACCTTCAACGACATCAAGTTGACCAAGGTGCTGGCGACGGCCGGCGGCAAGGCCACCGTGGTGGGCGGCCTGTTCTACGGCCAGCAAAACGTGGCGCAAACCTGGTTCTGGAACCAGTACAACCTGACCCGCAACGGTGAAAACGCGGTCACCGTCAACGCGGCCGGCCTGCCCAACAACGGCGCGCCGGTGGGCCTGGGCTGGACGACGTTTGGCGGTTGCTGCACCCGCACCTGGGACGTGCAGTACACCGAGACCTCGCCCTATGCCGCCGTGGCCTGGGAGGCCGGTGCATTGAATCTGGACGCCAGCGTTCGACGCGACAGCCAAAAGGCCAGCGGCTATACGCTGAACGGCAACAACACTGCGCAGAACTGGGACCAAGCCAGCCAGAAGACTGTCAAATACAAGGTGGCGCACACCTCGTACTCGCTGGGTGCCAACTACGCCTTGAACAAGGACCTGGCACTGTTCGGCCGCGTCAGCAACGGCGTGGCCTTCAGCGCCGACCGCCTGCTTTACGGCAATCCACTCGATGGCTCGGTGCCGATTTCGGTCAACGAGATCGACCAGGTCGAGGCCGGAGCCAAATGGCGCAGCAATGGCTTCAGCCTGTTCGCCACCCTGTTCAATGCGCGCACCAAGGAAAGCAATTACGAGGTGACGACGCAGAAGTTCACGGCCAACAAGTACGAAGCCAAAGGCCTGGAGTTGGAAGCGGCTTATGCCTATGGCGCCTTCCGCCTGAATGCCGGCGCCACCTTGACCGACGCCAAGATCAAGGCCTCGAACGACGGCGCGGTGGTCGGCAAGCAGCCGCGCCGCCAAGCCAAGTTCGTCTACCAGCTGAGCCCCAGCTACCAGTTCGGCAGTTTTGACATTGGCGCAGCCCTGGTGGGCACCGGCAAATCATTTGGCGATGACGGCAACACCATCACGATGCCGGCCTACACCATCGTCAACGCCTTCGCCAGCTACCAGCTGAACGACAAGACCCAGCTCAGCCTGTCGGCCAACAACGTCTTCAACACCTTGGCTTACACCGAGATTGAAGGCGATGGCCACGCGGCGCGGGCGCTGAATGGTCGCACCGTGCGGGCGACAGTGAAGTTCGAGTTCTGACGAACACTGCCGCCATGAATGCCCAAAAACCGCGCCTGAGTTTCTGGCAGATCGTCAACATGAATGTCGGCTTCTTCGGCATCCAGTTCAGCTTTGGCCTGCAGCAAAGCAATATGAGCCCGATCTACCAGTACCTCGGGGCGGACGAGGGCAGCTTGCCGCTGCTGTGGCTGGCCGGGCCGCTGACCGGACTGCTTGTGCAGCCCATCATCGGCGCGATGAGCGATCGCACGGTCTCGCGCTGGGGCCGCCGCACGCCGTACTTCTTGATCGGCGCGCTGCTGTGTAGCCTGGGCCTGCTCTTCATGCCCTTCAGCCCGACCCTGTGGTTTGCGGCCGGCCTGCTGTGGATCTTGGACGCCGCCAACAACGTCACGATGGAGCCGTACCGCGCCTATGTGGCCGACCGGCTCGACACTTCGCAGCACGCCACCGGCTTCCTGACGCAGAGCGCCTTTACCGGCCTCGCGCAGACCCTGGCCTATCTGGCACCGACCCTGCTGGTGCTGCTGGGCATGGACAAGGACGCGCTGAACAGCAGCCGCATCCCGCAGATCACGGTGACGGCCTTCATGATCGGCGCGCTGTTCTCGTTCACCACGGTGTGGTGGTCGGTGAAGAAGGTGCCCGAGTTGCCGCTCAGCGCGGACGAGCTGGCCGAGATGCGCGCCAAGCCCACCGGCTGGCGCGCGACCCTGCGTGAAATCAAGGACGCCATCCGCGACATGCCGCCGACGATGCGGCGGCTGTGGTGGATGAAGCTGTTCCAGTGGTACGGAATGATGTGCTACTGGATTTACATCGTGCCGGCGCTCGCCAGCAGCATGTTCGGCACCAAAGATGCGGCCTCGGCTGGCTTTCGCGATGCCAGTCTGTTGAACGGCCAGATCGGCGGCTTCTACAACTTTGTGGCCTTCATCGCTGCCTTTGCGATGGTGCCGTTCACCCGTCGCTTCGGGCCAAAACTTGTGCACGCGGTCTGCCTGGTCTGCGCCGGCATCGGCATGTGGATGATTCCCGAGATCAGCAACAAGTGGCTGCTGTTCCTGCCGATGCTGGGCGTGGGCATGGCCTGGGCCAGCATCATGGGCAACCCCTACATCATGCTGGCCAACAGCATCCCGCCCGAGCGCGCCGGGGTCTACATGGGCATCTTCAATATGTTCATCGTGATCCCGATGTTGATCCAGATGTTGACCCTGCCGCTGTACTACCACGCGCTGCTGGATGGCCAGCCGCAGAACGTTATCCGCCTCGCCGGCGCCTTGCTGATCTGTGCGGCACTGGCCGTGCTGCGCGTTCCCACCGCACCTCATTCCCGCGCGACGCCATGAAGAACCAAGTCCAACTGATTACCTATGTGGATCGCCTCGGCGGCCAACTGGACGGCGGCGACCTGCAGCGCCTGCGTGCGCTGCTGAGCGGCCCGCTGGCAGGTGCCTTTGGCGGCGTCCACTTGCTGCCCTTTTTTCATGCCATCGACGGAGCCGATGCGGGCTTTGATCCCATCGACCACACGCAGGTCGATCCGCGCCTGGGCAGCTGGGCCGATGTGAAGGCGTTGACTGAGGATCTCGACGTGATGGGTGACGTGATCGTCAACCACATGTCCAGCGAGTCGCCGCAATTTCAGGATTACTCCGAGCACGGTGATGCGTCCAAATACGCGGGCCTGTTCTTGACGCTGGACGCGGTCTTCCCAGACGGTGCGAGCGAGCAGGGCCTGCTCGCTGTTTACCGCCCACGGCCGGGCCTGCCCTTGAGCTATGCCACGCTGAAAAACGGCCAGAAAAAGATCCTCTGGACCACCTTCACTGCCAGCCAGATCGACATTGCCGTCCACCACCCGCAGGGCGTCGCCTACCTGGCCAGCATCCTGCGCAGCTTCGCCGAATCCGGTGTGCGCATGGTGCGGCTCGATGCCGTCGGCTACGCGATCAAGAAGGCCGGCGCGAGCTGCTTCATGATGCCGGAGACCTTTGCCTTCATCGATGAGTTTGCTGCCCAGGCCAAGGCGTTGGGTATCGAGGTGCTGGTCGAGATCCACGCCTATTTCCAGCGCCAGATCGAGATCGCCAAGCGGGTCGATTGGGTCTATGACTTCGCCCTGCCGCCGCTGGTGCTGCACGCCTTCAACTTCCACACCGCCGAGCCGCTGAAGCGCTGGATCGGCCTGCGCCCGAGCAATTCCTTGACCGTGCTCGACACCCACGACGGCATCGGCATCATCGACATCGGCGCCGATGCCAGTGACCGCGACGCCTTCCCCGGCCTGGTGCCGCCGGCCGAGCTGGACGAGCTGGTCGAGCGCATTCACGCTGCCAGCGGCGGGCAGAGCCGGCAGGCCACCGGTGCTGCGGCATCAAACCTCGATCTGTACCAGGTCAACTGCACCTTCTTCGACGCGATGGGTAGGCAGGAACTGCCCTATTTGCTGGCACGAGCCCTGCAATTTTTCCTGCCTGGTGTGCCCCAGGTCTATTACGTCGGCCTGCTGGCCGGGCACAACGACATGGACCTGCTGGCCGCCAGCGGCGTGGGCCGCGACATCAACCGGCATCGCTACGACGCGGCCGAGATCAGCACCGAGTTGCAGCGGCCGGTGGTGCAGCGTTTGCTGGCCCTGATTCGCCTGCGCAGCAGCCATCCGGCGTTCGCCGGGCGCTTCAGCGTCGAGCCCAGCGAGTCCGCTGCCTTGCATCTGCGGTGGGACGCCGCACCCGGCGTGTTCGCTGCGCTGCAGGTCAACTTTTCAAGCCTCGACCATGGACTCAGCTATTCCGGCGCGAGCGGGCAGATCGAGCGCTTGTCGCTGGGGTGACGGAACGTCGGCTTGCTGTCAGGCTGCCTCTTCACAATCCGCCCGTGTTCACTCTTTTGACCTTCGCGCCATGTGGAAAATTGCTCTGGGATTCATCGCTTTCGCCGCCTTGGCCATGTACGTCATCAGCACGGGTGGGGACATTGACATGGGCGGCGAAAAGCATGACATGTCACCGGTTGCCGATGCCCCGGCTTCAGCGGCTTCAGCCGCCTCAAGCGCTGCTTCACGCTGAGCTGACGCTCAGTGCGGCGTGACTGCCGCCTCGCCGTCCTGCGCTGTACGGGTGGGGGCGACGCTGGGCAGCTGAATCAACATCTGCGTGCCCATGCCAGGGGTGCTGCGCACCTCGATCTGTCCGCCCAGCACATTGGTGACGATGTTGTGCACGATGTGCATGCCCAGGCCGGAGCCACCGGTGCCCAGCTTGGTGGTGAAGAAGGGGTCAAAGATGCGGCGGCGCACCGACTCGTCCATGCCCAGGCCGTCGTCGCTGACGCTCAGGCTGACCAGGTCTGCCGTGACGCGTTCGCATTGCACCCGCACCCGCCCTTGCGGGCGTCCTTCAAACCCGTGGACCAGGGCGTTCATCAGCAAATTGGTCAGCACCTGGCCGAGTGAGCCGGGATAGCTGTTCATCAGCAGGCCGGGACTCAAATCGACCTCGATCGTGTACGGCGTGTGCTTGAAACTGGGCTCCACCATCACCAGCACATCTTCGACCACGCCAGCCAGGTCAAAGCTGCGCCGCAAATCGGTGGTCTGGTCGATGGCGACTTGCTTGAAATCGCGCACCAGATCGGCTGCCCTTTGCACATTGCGCTGCAAGATATCTTGGCCGCGGCGGGTGTCGCGCACCAGTTCCTCAAGGGCGCTGCGGCGCATTGGTGTGCCGCCGTTGAGCATCTGGTCGAGCTGCTTGTAGCGGTCTTCAAGCGCTGACACGACGGTCAGCGAATTACCCAGCGGCGTGTTCAGCTCATGCGCCACCCCGGCCACCAAACGACCCAGCGATGCGAGCTTCTCGGACTCGACCAGCTCGCGCTGCGCCGTCTGCAGATGCGCCAGCGCCAGCGACAAATCAGCATTGGTGGTGGTCAGCTCGGCCGTGCGTTGCTCGACCTGCTCTTCGAGCGTGCTGGCATGTTGGCGAAGCGCTCCGAAGGCGGCCACCAGGGCCTGGCGCATGTGCTCCATCGCATGGCCCACACGGGCAATCTCGTCGGTGCCCCCCAGCGCCAACGGCCGGTCGAGCTGGTTGGCAGCCAGTGCCTCGGCGGCGCGGGTCAGGCTGTCCATGGGCTGCAGCACGCGACGCTGCATGACCCACAGGATCAGGATCGACGACAGCGCCATCGTGGCCAGGCTGCGCCAGAAAACCCGCCACATGTCGGCGTACTTTGCGGCGAGCAAGGGGGCGGCACTCATGCTGACCGTCAGTTTTGCGATCTCGCGGCCTTCGCGCAACACCGGCCGGGTTTCGACCAGGGTCAGTGAGGGGTCTTCGTGGACGCTGCTGCCGTCCTTGTTGGTCGTGCGCTGGAACGATAAAAACGGCAGCGCGGTGGAGGGCTCCACCACCCGCACCGAGACAAAGCGGGGGTCGTCCACCTGGGCCTTGACCATCGGCTCGGCCAGGTCGGGCGAGACCTGCCAGATCGGTTCGGCCAGCGACAGCGACATCACTTCGGTGGTGCGGGACAGATCGTGCCGCAAGTCTTCGAGCGCAATGCGGCGCGTCACTTTGGCGTCGTAAAGCTGCACCAGGGTCGTCGGGATCAATAGGCCGACCAGCAGCGCCAACAGCACGGCGTATCGGAGAGAGCTGCGCTTGAACAACATGGCTGTGGACGCTCTCAGAGCGGCTGGGTTGAGGTCAAGGCGCAGAGTTTAGGGGCGAATTCTGGCGCTAGCGCCGAGCACGCCCCAGCTGTTGCAGCCGTCGACGCTGCGGGCAGATGGTCCAGCCAAAGTCGCCCGTTTGAGGCTTCGGCAGCGCGGCTTACAGGCCTTGGCAGGCGGGTTTGTCCGGGGGCGCTGGGCCCCAAGCTGAAGCGGCTTCGCCCGCACAATCGCGTGCGATCCAACGGGGTGGATCAACACCAGACGAAGAGGGCAGCACGATGGGTTGGAAAGCTTGGGCCATAGGGCGATGCAGTTGGGCGCTGGCCGCCACGCTGTGCGTCGGCATGACTGTCAGCGCGCAGGCGCAAATCAAGATCGGACAGACAGCGGCCTTCAGCGGCCCGGGCTCGCTCAGCGTGCAAGAAAGTGCCGAAGGCGCGCGGCTTTACTTCGACGCGGTCAACGCACAAGGTGGCATCAAGGGCCAGCGCATCGAGCTGATCTCGATGGACGACAAGTACGACCCAAAGCTGGCGGTCGAGAACACCCGATCGCTGATCGACCAAGGCGTGTTGGCGATGTTTCTGAGCCGCGGCACGGCGCAATGTGTGGCCCAACTGCCCTTGCTGGCCGAGCACCGCCTGGCCCTGGTGGCTCCCAGCTGCGGGGCCATGGTCTTGCACCAGCCGGTCAATCCGTATGTGTTCAATCTGCGGGCCAGCTTTCAGCGCGAGGCTGAACGGGCGGTCAAGCATCTGGCCGGCATTGGCGTCAAACGGGTGACCCTGGTGCAGGTGGATGATGCCTTCGGGGCCGATGCGGGCGTTGGGGCTTTGCGCGGGCTCGAAGCTGTCGGCTTGCGGGCCACGGCCCTGCTGCGTTTTGACCGCAACAAGCCCGACCTCGCGCCGGTGATGCAGCAGTTGGCCCGTGCCAATGTCGAGGCCGTGCTCGTCATCGGGCCGGGCTACGCGGTGGTGGAGGGCGTCAACGCCCTGCGCGCCGCCGGCTCCACCGCCCATGTAGCGACCCTGTCAAACAACGCTTCGGCTGAGTTCGTCCGTGCGCTGGGTGAGAACGCACGCGGCGTCATCGTCACGCAGTTGTTCCCGTATGAGCGTTCCACCTCGATGCCCTTGGTGCGTGAGGCACAGGCGCTTTACAAGGCACGCGGCAAAAGCGAGCTGACGCCCGCGCATCTGGAAGGTTTTGCAGCCGCCAAGCTGCTGGTCGAAGGCCTCAAGCGCGTCGCCAAGGACCTCAGCCGCGACGGTCTTCTGAAGTCGCTCGACGGCTTGCAGCGCGTCGATCTGGGTGGGCTGGAGCTGAGCTTCGGGCCCAAGGATCACAGCGGGCTTGAATTTACCGATGTATCGATCATCGGCCCCGATGGCAAGTTTTGGCGCTGACGGTTTCAGGCCGTGAGGTAGATTGGCAGCAATGACTGCCGCTGCCGCCCCCTCGTTGCCCAAGTCGCTGTGGCCCGGCCTGCTGCTCGCCGCCTTTGGGGCGATTGCCTTCTCGGGCAAGGCCATCATCGTCAAACTGGCCTATCGGCATGGCGTCGACGCGGTCACCCTGATCATGTTGCGCATGGTCTTCGCGCTGCCGCTGTTTGTGGCCCTGGCCTTGTGGGCGGGGCGCGGTAAACCTGCGCTTTTGTCACTGCCGCGACGCGACTGGATCGCCATCATCGGCCTGGGCTTCTCAGGCTATTACCTCGCCAGCTTTCTCGACTTTGCGGGCCTGGCCTATATCAGCGCCAGCTTTGAGCGATTGATTCTTTATCTCAACCCCACCATCGTCCTGCTGCTCGGCTGGCTGCTGTTCAAGCGCCGTGTCACCGGCCGGCAATTGATCGCGCTGGCTGTCAGCTACAGCGGCGTGGCCCTGGTGTTCGGGCAGGAACTGCAGATCCAGGGTTCAAACGTCTGGCTGGGGGCGGTGCTGGTGTTCGGCAGTGCCATCAGCTATGCGGTTTACCTGGCCTTCAGCGGTGAAGAAGTGCGGCGGCTGGGCGCCTTGCGGCTGACCGGTCTGGCCACCACGGTGGCCAGCCTGCTGTGCATCGCGCAGTTCCTGTTGTTGCGGCCGCTGGACAGCGTGCTGAGCATTGCGCCCGAGGTGCTGTGGCTGTCGGTCCTGAACGCCACCGCCTGCACCTTTGCGCCGGTGCTGATGGTGATGATGGCTATCGAGCGGGTCGGTGCCACACTCGCCGCACAGATGGGCATGATCGGCCCGATGTCCACCATCCTGATGGGCGTTGTGCTGCTCGGTGAGCCGTTCACGCCCTGGGTGGCGGCGGGTACTTTTCTGGTGATGGGCGGCGTCTGGCTGCTCACTCGATGGAGATAAAAACACTATGGATTTAGGACTGAATGGCCGTTGGGCCTTGGTGTGCGCGGCCAGCAAGGGCCTGGGGCGCGGCTGTGCCGAGGCGCTGGTGGGCGAGGGCGTCAACGTCGTCATCACCGCGCGCGGCGCCGAAGCGCTGGAAGCAACCGCCGCGGCGCTGCGCTTGCTGAACCCGGCCGTCGAGGTGCGCAGCGTCGCCGGTGACATCAGCACACAAGAGGGTCAGGCCGCCGCGCTGGCCGCCTGCCCGCAGATTGACATCCTGATCAACAACGCCGGTGGTCCGCCGCCCGGCGATTTCCGCACCTTCACCCGCGAGGCCTGGCTGGCCGCGCTGGAGGCGAACATGCTGACCCCGATTGCGTTGATCACCGCCACCGTCGACGCCATGGCCGCGCGCGGCTTCGGCCGTGTCATCAACATCACCTCGGGCGCGGTGAAGGCCCCCATCGACGTGTTGGGCCTGTCAAACGGCGCCCGCGCGGGGCTGACCGGCTTCGTTGCCGGCACCGCAAGGCAGGTTCAGTTGGCCGGGCGCAATGTGACCATCAACAACCTGTTGCCGGGGGCGTTCGACACCGAACGTCTGCAAAAGACGATGGCTGCCGGTGCCGCGAAGGCCGGCCTGTCAAGCGAAGAGGTGGCTGCCAAGCGCCGTCTGACCATCCCGGCGCAACGCTTCGGCACGGCCGCTGAATTTGGCGCCATTTGCGCGATGTTGTGCAGCGCGCAGGCCGGGTATCTGACGGGGCAGAACGTCTTGCTGGATGGCGGCGCCTATCCCGGCACGTTCTGAATAAATTGAATCTGACCCCATTAAAAGAGTGAGACAAGCCATGAAGTGGATCCGCCGTTTTTTCCTGCTGCTGCTGACCTTGATCGTGCTGTTGGCAATGGCCCTGTATTTCGGCTTGCGCGGCAGCTTGGCGCAGCTCGAAGGGCAGGCGAAGAGCGGCGTCAGCGCGCAGGTGGAGGTCAGCCGTGACGAGCGGGGTTATGTGACCGTCAATGCCACAAGCCATGCCGATGCGGTACGGGCGCTGGGTTTTGTTCACGCGCAAGAGCGCTTCTTTCAAATGGACCTGCTGCGGCGCAATGCGGCGGGCGAGTTGTCGGCCCTGGTGGGTGCCAAGGCGCTGCCGCTCGACCAAGGGCGGCGGATCCACCGCTTTCGCCATCGCGCAGGGCTGGCACTCGCTGCCTTGCCGGCTGAGCACCGGGCGCTGCTGGACGCCTACACCGCCGGTGTCAACGAGGGCCTGAACGCGCTGGCGGTGCGTCCGTTTGAATACGGCCTGCTGCGCCAGTCACCCAAGCCTTGGCAGGCCGCTGATTCGCTCTTGGTCGTGCTGAGCATGTACCTCGATCTGCAAGGCTCGCAGGGCCGCGATGATCTGGCGATGGGGGCGTTGAAGGCTGCCGTGCCGGCTGACTGGTACGAATTTTTGACCCAGCACAGCGCCGACTGGCAGGCCGCGATTGACGGCAGCACCGTCACCGCCGTGCCGGTGCCTGCATCGCCCTGGCCCACCGCACTCGGGGCCAGCGCCAAGGTCGCCTGCGTCGATTGCGGCTTGCTCGACAGCCGCGACATCGGCAGCAACAACTTCGCCGTCAGCGGCGCGCTGAGCCCGCACGGCGGCGCGATTCTGGCGAATGACATGCACCTCGGCGGCCGCGTGCCGGGCACCTGGTTCAAGGTGCAACTGCGCTGGACCGAGGCCGGCAAGCCCATGCGGTTGACCGGCCTGAGCTTGGCCGGCGCACCGGCCATCGTCGTCGGCAGCAACGGTCAGATCGCCTGGGGCTTTACCAATGCCACGGCCGACTGGACCGACGTGATCGCGCTGAAGCTGAGTGCCGACGGCACGCGCTACCAAAGCCCGAATGGCGAGAAGCCGCTCGTGTTGCGCAAGGAGCGCATTGAAGTGGCGGGTGGCCCGGACGTTGAGATGAACGTCAAGGAAACCGAGTGGGGCCCGGTGCTGGCCGCACCGTTTGATCAATTTGCGCTGCGCTGGGTGGCCCACGATGTGGCCGGTCTGAACCTGCGGCTGCTTGGCTTGGAGCGCGCCAGCACCGTCGATGAGGCCGTGTC
>JBBQKT010000062.1:0-13100 GCA_038327205.1 Burkholderiales bacterium
CAGTTGAGTCGCGTAGCTGTCGGCATGCTCGATGGCGATCACCGGCAGCTTTGATTCAAAGCGATGGCCGCGCGTTTCGCGGCCCGAGCTCAGGCCCAAAGTGCTCAAGGGCACCACGTCCGCGCCATGCAGGGCGATCAAACCATGCGCCGGGCGGACGAACTTGACGTCGCTCCAGCCATCGGCGAGCTGATAGGTCATCACCTTCGGGATCGGCAGCTTGGCGAGTGCTTCATCCAATGCTTTTTGCAGGCCGACCGACAGCGTTGCGCCCGGAACGATCGCGTTCCAGAACAGCGCCTCAGCCTTGCCATCCGGCGCCCGCGTCAGCTGGGGCACGGTGCTGGCATCCAGGCCCATCGCAGCGAGCCGTTTGAGCAGCGCCGGGGTCGGTTGACCGTCCGGCGTCAGCGCCACGGCGACCGGCATCAGCTTCTGGCGCACGGCGGCGTCAGCGGCTTGGGGCATCACGCGAGCGACGTGAACCGCCAGGCGGCGCGGTGAGGCAAACGAGCTGACGGCTGCATCGGCAGCCGCCAAGCCTTGGGCCTTGAGGCTGTCGGCCAACACCGAGGCAAACGCCTCGCCCAGCTTTTTGAGCGCCTTCGGCGGCAGCTCTTCCACAAACAGTTCGACCAGCAAGTTCTTCTGCGTCGTGCTCATGCCGCAACCACTTTGTTCATCTTCTTCTCGATCTGCGCCAGCACTTCGTCACCCCAGGCCTTGGGTGCCATCGGAAAACCAAGCCGCGCGCGGCTGTCCAGATAGCTTTGCGCCACCGCCTTGGCCAGGTTGCGGATGCGGCCGATGTATGCCGCCCGCTCGGTCACGCTGATCGCGCCCCGCGCGTCGAGCAGATTGAAACTGTGCCCGGCCTTCAGCAGTTGCTCATAGGCCGGCAGCGCGAGGTTTTCGGTCATCAAATGCTTCGACTGTTTTTCGTGCGCGGCAAAGGCCAGCAGCAAGAACTCCACATCGCTGTGCTCGAAGTTGTAAGTCGATTGCTCGACCTCGTTTTGATGGAACACATCGCCGTACTTGAGTCCGGGCGTGTATTCGAGGTCATAAACCGACTCGACCCCCTGCAAATACATCGCCAGCCGCTCCAGGCCGTAGGTGATCTCGCCGGTGATGGGCTTGCAGTCGATGCCGCCGACCTGCTGGAAGTAGGTGAACTGCGTCACTTCCATGCCGTTCAGCCACACCTCCCAGCCCAGACCCCAGCAGCCGAGCGTCGGGTTTTCCCAATCGTCTTCGACGAAGCGGACGTCGTTCTTCTTCAGATCGAAACCCAGCGCTTCGAGCGAGCCGAGGTACAGCTCCAGGATATTGGCCGGGGCTGGCTTGAGCACAACCTGGTACTGGTAGTAGTGCTGCAGCCGGTTCGGGTTCTCGCCGTAGCGGCCATCTTTCGGGCGGCGGCTGGGCTGCACATAAGCGGCTTTCCAGGGCTCGGGGCCAAGGGCTCGCAAAAAGGTGGCGGTGTGGCTGGTGCCGGCACCCACCTCCATGTCATAGGGTTGCAGCAGCGCGCAGCCTTGCCGCGACCAATAGTCTTGCAGGGTCAGAATAATTTGCTGGAAGCTCAGCATGGGTGCGGTGGGCGCTGAAAGCGGGAAAGAATGAAGTCGCGATTCTACGAGGCACGCCGCCGCCAAAAAGCCACGCCCAGGACGCCAAGGCAGAGCACCCACAGAGGCCATAGCCCGCTGCTCGCCAACCAACGCGCATAGGGCGTGCTGCCGCTGCGCCCTTGCACCGTCGATTCGAGCACGCCGACCGTCGCGGCGGGTAGTCGCGCAGTGATCTGGCCCCGGTGATCAACCACCGCCGTCGCTCCCGTGTTGGTCGAGCGAATCACCGGCCGCTGGAACTCCAAAGCACGCATCTGCGAAAACTGCAGATGCTGGTCCTGCACCATCAAGGTCCCGAACCAGGCGAGGTTGCTGGCGTTGACAAACACCGTCGCCGCATCCGGGCCAATGACGCTGCCGACGATGTCCTCGCCAAACAAATCTTCATAGCAAATCAGCGGCCGCAAACGCTGGCCGGCCACCGCAAACGCGCGCTGATGCTGCCCGCGCATCTGGTCTTCCATCGGGATGCCCATCATCCGCACAAACCAATGAAACCCGGTCGGCACAAACTCGCCGAAGGGCAGCAGATGACGCTTGCCGTAGTCATAAGGCTGCGTGCCGCCCGACCCATCGAAAGCCACCAACGAGTTCACAAAGCCGTGCTCCTCGTCACCCAAGAACGTGCCGAGCAAGAGCGGCCGTGCGAGCGATGCGCGCTGCAAACGGGCCAGGTAGGCGGGGTCCAGATAGTTCAGCGGCAGCGGCGCAACAGACTCGGGCGTGACGACGATCTGACCTTGGGCCGCCTCGATCTGCACCGCCAGCCGTTCCAGGTTTGCATCGATCAGCGCCTGGTCGAATTTCTGATCCTGCGGCACATTGGGCTGCAGCAGCGAGACGCGCAAAGTGCCGGTGCTGCTGGTGAAATCCTGTGGCAACCAGCTACCCACAGCGACGATCACCGCCATCAGCGCGACCGGCTTCCACCGCGCCGAAGCCAGTGCTGCGGCACAGGCCGCCGCCAATGCCGCGATGCCGTAAACACCGATCCACGGTGCCCATGCGGCCAGCGGCCCGACGCTGTGCGCATAGCCACTGGCGCCCCAGGGAAAGCCGCTAAAAAACGTTGCGCGTGCCAGCTCGGCCAGCAGCCAGACGGCAGCAAACACGGCAACGCGCAAGTGCCCAACACGGCCACCGACCCAGGCCATCAGCGCCAGCGCGGCGGCGTAATAGCTGCTCAGGAAAATCGCCAGCAACAGCACGGCCAAGGCCGCCGCCACGGCCGGGATGTTGCCGAAATCGTGCATGCTGATATAGAGCCACCACATGCCCGAGGCCAACCAGCCGACACCGAAGGCGCCCCCCAGCACGGCAGCCCGCCGGGGACTGGCATCACGCGCCAATCGCACCAAGCCGGCCAGCGCCAGGATTTGCAGCCACCACAGGCCGGTCGGCGCAAACGCTGCCGTGTGAACCACACCCGCCAACACGGCGAGTGCCAAGCCCCAGCGTCCGCGCATCAAGCCGCGGCAGCCTCGGCCCGCGTCACCTTGAACCAGCGCACCGAGCCGCCGCGGGTGAGCATCACCGAGAAGCGCAGCCCGCCAATCTCGACCACCTCGCCCCGGCGCGGCACCCGGCCGTGCTCGTGCGCCACCAGTCCGCCGATGGTGTCGAAATCAGCCTCTGAGAAATCGACGCTGAAGGCTTCGTTGACAGCGGAAATATCGGCATCCCCGGCCACGCGCTGGCTGCCATCGGCCAGGGTGTAGATGCTCGATTCGCCGTCCTTGTCGTCGAACTCGTCCTCGATCTCACCGACGATTTCTTCCAGCACGTCTTCGATGGTGATCAGGCCGGCGGTGTTGCCGAACTCATCAATCACGATGGCCAAGTGGTTGCGGTTGGAGCGGAAGTCCCGCAGCAACTCGT
The DNA here is from genome assembly GCA_038327205.1 of Burkholderiales bacterium. Lineage (GTDB taxonomy): Bacteria > Pseudomonadota > Gammaproteobacteria > Burkholderiales > Burkholderiaceae_C > Paucibacter_A. Next base: position 3,513 of record JBBQKT010000062.1, read on the forward strand.
TCAGGCCCTTGCTTTCCGGCACGAAGATCGTCGGGCGCAGCAGCGCTCGCAGGTTCATGTCGGGTGAGCGCTGGATCTTCAGCAGGTCTTTGGCCAGCAGGATGCCGATGATGTTGTCGCGCTGCCCGTCGTAGACCGGAAACCGCGAGTGGCCGGTGTCGATCACCAGGCCCAACAGCTCGTCATACGGCGCTTCGATGTCGAGCAGATCCATGCGCGGTGTGGCCACCATCACATCGCCCGCACTCATCTCGGCCATGCGCAGCACACCCTCCAGCATCTGGCGCGATTCGGGCTCGATCAGCTCGCGCTGTTCGGCATCCGCCAAGGTCTCCATCAACTCGCTTTTGGAGTCGGGGCCGGGGTGAAGGAACTCGAGCATGCGTTCGAGCAGGCCGCGGGGTTCCGCGACGGGATATTTCTGGCCCCCTCGGTGAGAGGGCCGTCCAGACTGGGGTTCAGACACTGAGCTGGCGTGCCGTAGTTGCGATGTTTTACAGAATAACCGATTGAAATGACCCGCCACTTGCATGACACTCGGCCGCCCCCATCTGCGCCACATTCCAAACATCGGCGTCGGCCGACCCACCACCATGTCACAAGGTCTGATCCCCGCCACCATCCTCACCGGCTTTCTCGGCTCCGGTAAAACCACTCTGCTCAAACGCATCCTGAGCGAGGCGCACGGCCAGAAAATTGCCGTGATCGAGAACGAGTTCGGTGAAGAAGACATCGACAGCGACATCCTCGCCATCGAGACCACCGAGCAAATCATCCAGATGAACAACGGCTGCGTCTGCTGCACGATCCGCGAGGATTTGCGCACCACTTTGAGCGATCTGGCCGACAAGCGCCGCAAGGGCGAGCTGAATTTCGACCGCGTCATCATTGAGACCACCGGCTTGGCCGACCCGGGCCCGGTGGCACAGACCTTTTTCATGGATGACGAGATCGCTGAAAGCTATCTGCTCGATTCCATCCTGACCCTGGTGGACGCCAAGCATGCCCAGACCCAGCTGGACGACCGTCAAGAAGCGCGCCGCCAGATTGGCTTTGCCGACCAGATCTTCATCAGTAAGGCCGATCTGGTTGAGCCCGCCGACATCGCCGCGCTGACTCACCGCATCAAGCACATGAACCCGCGTGCGCCGATTCAGACGGCGCATTTCGGCGAGGTGGCGTTGGCCAAGGTGCTGGACCTGCGTGGCTTCAATCTGAACGCCAAGTTGGAGATTGACCCCGACTTCCTGAACGCCGATGAGCACGATCATGCCGCTCACGACCATGCGCATGAGCACGAGCACGGCGAGCACTGCGATCACCCGAGCCATGGTCACCACCATGCGCATGACGACGACGTGAAATCCTTCGTCTTCAAGACCGACCGGCCGTTCAACCCAGCCAAGCTCGAAGACTTCCTCGGTGCCGTCGTGCAGGTCTACGGCCCGAAAATGCTGCGTTACAAGGGTGTGTTGAACATGAAGGGCACCGACAAAAAAGTGATCTTCCAGGGTGTGCACCAGCTGATGGGCTCGGACCTGGGTCCGAAATGGCTGCCCGGCGAGAAGAAAACCAGCAAGATGGTCTTCATTGGCATCGACCTGCCGCAAGAGATTCTTCTCCAAGGCATGGAAGGCTGCTTGGCCTGAGGCCTGAGGCTTGAGCCGCTCGCCTGGCTTTGTTGAAAACCGCACAGACAAGGCGAGGCCAAACCCCCAATAATCGTGCGCTATAAAGTTGGCAGGCTGTGACTACAATCCGCAGCGCCCAAAAATGCCGCCAGAAATGCCACCAGAGGGCGGTGTTGCTGGCCCCCATTGCTAACGGCAGGCCGCTTTCGAGCGATTTACAAGGCCACCAAAAGCCCAAAAGCTGCCTACAGCGAGGAGAGTAACGTGAGCAAGACGACGACGATGGTTCCAAAATCCACCCCCGAAACGGGCAAGGCCGCCAAGGCTGTCAAGGCGACCGCGAAGATCAAGAACAGCGAGCCGCTGGGCCTGTCCGGCATCGCCACGCTGGAATCCAGCCCGCCACCGACCTCGAACAGCCGTTTTGCCGACCGCTTCGCGCCGCCAAAGCCGCCCACACGGCAAATGACCTCTCCGGTGATTGAAAGCCCCCGTACTGCCGCCAAGGCCGACCCAAAACTGGTCAACGCCTGGAAGACCAAGTCGGGTGCCGAGCTGACCGACGCAGAAGTGCTGGCCATGCCCGAAACCGAGTACATGAAGGCCAAGCAGATCGAGTTCTTCCGCGTCAAGCTGACCGCCCTGAAAGACGGCGTGCTGTCCAATGCCGGCGAGACGACCGAGCATCTGCGCGAAGACACCTCCATCGTGCCCGACCCGGCCGACCGCGCCACGATCGAGGAAGAACACGCGCTGGAGTTGCGCACCCGTGACCGGGAACGCAAATTGCTGAAGAAAATCATGCAATCCCTGACCCGGCTCGACAGCGGCGACTACGGCTATTGCGATGAAACCGGCGAGCCGATAGGCCTCGGCCGTTTGATCGCCAGGCCGACCGCCACCCTGTCACTCGAAGCGCAACAGCGCCGCGAGCTGAAGCAAAAAATGTTCGGGGATTGAACCTCACACCCACCCCGCACTCACTGACGGCACAGCGCGCATGACAGAACCGAAAGACGGCGAGGGATTCTTTCGCAAAGTCGCGCGCTTCGTCGCCAATCCGACGACCGACTGGGCCGAGATCAACTCGCGCCAGGACGACCCCGAGGGCGATCAGCAAAAGGCCGAGTTGCGTGCGATGGTCGAGCGCAAGCGTCGCAATGATTTTGTGCGCAAGCGTGAACTCGACATGCTGCGCCGCATCCGCCGTGAAGGGTTGACGCCGGAGCAGCTCGCTGCCCTGGGCTCATCATCGTCACGCATGGATGAGGTCGAGCGACTCAGCGGCAACAGCAAGATCGACTCCAAGATCGACCCTGGCGTGAAAGCCAAAATCGATCAGATCGAGCAGCAGATGGACGGCGAAACCTTCCCGCCCACGCAGATGCAGACCGTGCGCCCGGCGCGCGGCATCCAGCCGCCCGGATTTTTTGAAACCAGCACCCGGCCGGCCCATTTCGCACCGACGCAGACGATGGAGCCTTCAGCGGCTCAGATCAGCCAATATGCCAAGCCCGCCGACATCGGTCGGCCCACTGCGGCCGCCCGAATGGCACCCAGCCTGGCACCGCCGTCGGGCGCCACGTCAAGCAGCCTGCCCGATCCCCGCACGCTGCCGACCTTGGACATGCTGACCGACGAGTTCAGCGCCACGCCCAAGCCGTCGTTCAACACGACCAGCGCCGCGCCGAGTTTCGAGCCCGTCAGCAAGCCGTTTGCCCAACCGATCGCCAGACCGGTCGCCAAGTCAGGCTCCATCCCCTTCACCACCACCACCTCGTCACTGCCCAAGCCCAGCGAGCAGCCCGAACAGGACGAAGTGCCCCTGCCCTCGCTGGACATGCCGCTCAGCTTCACCATTGCCGAGCCAGCGCCTGCGCCGTCCGCCGTGGAAGTGCATGAGATTGAGCACGACCCCGAGTTGGACGAAGCAGCCATCGCCTTTGCCAACGCTGACTTCGACAGTTGTGAGCGCACGCTGTGCGCGCTGGTCCAGCCCGGCGGGCCGCACCAGTCAAACGGTGAAACCTGGTTGGTGCTGTTTGACCACTACCGTGCCACTGGCACGCAAGCCAAGTTCGAAGCCCTGGCACTCAATTACGCGCAATTTTTTGGACTGTCGGCTCCGCAATGGTTCTCGATGCCCAAGATGGTGGCCGACGCCGTCAAGAGCGTGCGCGCTCCCATGGGCAAGGCCGGTGGCGTCGGCTGGACAGCCCTCGAATATCTGGCCGCCGACGATGTGACCCAGCTCGAAAAACGCTGCCAGAACCTGCCGATGCCTTGGGTGCTCGACTGGACGCCGCTCAAGCAGATCGACACCGAAGCCTGTGATCAGTTGCGCAAGTTATTCCGCAACTGGGCGGGCCAACAGGTGGACATGCGTTGGGTGGGCGGCGATAGCTTCCTGCAACTGCTCAAAAACCTCACGCCGGTGGCCGAGCGCGATATCGATCCGGCGCTGTGGATGCTGCGGCTGGAGGCGCTTCGGCTGGTTAACCGGCCTGACCAGTTCGATGAAACAGCAATTGATTACTGCGTGACTTACGAGGTCTCGCCGCCGTCATGGGAGCGTGCTAAATGTCGTGTGCGGCTCGGCGGCAAAGGGCAGTCGACCAGCGCGCCGCAAAGCACGGTGCGGACCGAAGCCCCATCCACCACCTTCATGGAATCGGTCATCACCGACCACCTGCCGCAGAGCGTCAATGTGCAGCTCGAACTGAGCGGGCAATTGAGCGGCGATATCTCCGACACGCTGAGCCAGATGACGGCAGCACTGGGCTCGGCCGGCGTCGTCACCGTCACCTGCGCCAAGCTGATACGGCTCGACTTCATGGCTGCCGGCGACCTGCTCAACTGGGTGCTGTCTCGCAAGAGCGAAAACCGCACGGTGATCTTCACCGAAGCGCACCGCCTGATCGCCCTGTTCCTGGGCGCGATGGGTGTCAACGAACACGCTCGGGTGAAGGTACGGCAGGTGTAGTGGCCCGTTGATCAAGTGACGTCGAGAAGGTTGAAAATGCCTTTTGCGCCTCCACTTGACGTTGCTATGGACCAGCAACAACACCCGATCTTCCACGGCACGACCATCGTCAGTGTGCGCCGCGAAACCCCCGCCGGTCTGCAAGTCGCCATCGGTGGCGACGGGCAGGTCACCCTCGGCACCATCGTTGTCAAGGCCAGTGCCCGCAAGGTGCGCAAGCTGCACCACGATCAGGTGCTGGCGGGCTTTGCAGGGGCCACGGCCGACGCCTTCACCCTGTTTGAACGCTTCGAGGCCAAGCTCGAAAAACACCAGGGCAATTTGGTGCGCGCCGCCGTTGAACTGACGCGCGACTGGCGCACCGACCGTGTGCTGCGGCGCCTCGAAGCGATGCTGGCCGTGGCCGACCGCACGGCCTCGCTGATCATCACCGGCAACGGCGATGTGCTGGAGCCCGAATATGGCATCGTCGCCATTGGCTCTGGCGGCGCCTATGCACAGGCCGCCGCCCGGGCACTGCTGCAGCACAGCCCATTGACGGCCGCCGAGATCGTCAAACAGTCGCTGGTGATTGCGGGTGATATCTGCATCTACACCAACCAGAACCACACGATCGAGACGCTGGACTGACCGATATGAGCAGCATGACCCCGCAAGAAATCGTCTCGGAACTCGACCGCCATATCGTCGGCCAGAACGCGGCCAAGCGCGCCGTTGCCATCGCCATGCGCAACCGCTGGCGGCGCCAGCAGGTGGACGACAAGATGCGCGGCGAGATCACGCCGAAAAACATTTTGATGATCGGCCCCACCGGCGTCGGCAAGACCGAGATCGCCCGCCGCCTGGCCCGACTGGCCGGCGCGCCCTTCATCAAGGTCGAGGCGACCAAGTTCACCGAGGTGGGCTATGTCGGCAAGGATGTCGATTCCATCATCCGCGACCTGATGGACATCGCCGTCAAACAAGAGCGCGAGGCGCAAATGCACGGCCAGCGCGCCCGCGCCGAGGACGCCGCCGAGGAACGCGTGCTTGACGTGCTGGTGCCTGGCAGTGACGCCGACAACGCCACCCGCCAGGCCATGCGCAAGCGCCTGCGTGAGGGCACGATGGCCGACAAAGAGATCGAGCTGGACCTGCTTGAGCCCAAGCCGACGATGGAAATTCTCGGGCCGGTGGGTCAATTCGGCGGCAGCCCCGGCATGGAGGACATGACCGAGCAGCTGAAAAGCATGTTTTCGCAGTTCGGCGGCGGCAAACGCAAAACGCGCAAGCTCAAGGTTGCCGAAGCGCTGAAGCTGCTGGTCGAGGAAGAAGCCGGCAAGTTGCTCAACGAAGACGAGATCAAAGCTGCTGCGCTGGCCAACGCGCAGGAGATGGGCATCGTCTTTATCGACGAGATTGACAAGGTCGCATCTCGCTCCGATTCAGGCCAGGCCGATGTGTCGCGCCAGGGTGTGCAGCGCGACCTGCTGCCGCTGGTCGAGGGCACGACGGTCAACACCAAGTACGGCATGGTCAAGACCGACCACATCCTGTTCATCGCCTCGGGCGCATTTCACCTCAGCAAGCCCAGCGATCTGATCCCTGAACTGCAGGGTCGCTTCCCGATCCGGGTCGAGCTGAACTCACTGTCGGTGGCTGACTTTGAGGCCATCCTGAGCAGCACGCACGCCAGCCTGGTCAAGCAATACAAGGCCTTGCTGGCCACCGAGGGCGTGACCTTGGATGTGCAGCCAGACGGCATCCGTCGCTTGGCCCAGATCGCGTTTGAGGTAAACGAACGCACCGAGAACATCGGCGCCCGACGACTCTCCACCGTGATGGAGCGGCTGCTCGACGAGATCAGCTTCGACGCGCCGAACTGCGGTGGACAGACCATCAGCATCGGCGCGGCCGAGGTGGACGCGAAGTTGGGGGAGTTGGCGAAGAACGAGGACCTGAGCCGATTCATCCTGTGAGTTGTGAGCCCATGGGAATGGGCTGTTTTGCTTGGAATTGGTGCGGAACACCTCAGGTCTGATGAGGCTTGGCGACATGTTCATTGCGTGGATCACGATGGGCTCCTAACTTGCGGTCAGGGCGGCACTTCTGCCGCTCTCACTTCATCGAACAGGAGATCATCATGAAACTGCACACCGCGCTTCGACCGCTCGCCTGCGTGGCGCTGGCGGCCACCGCAATGGCATCGGGTCCAACAACGGCGCAAGACAGCAACACGACGCTCCGTCTGCCGCCGGTCGAGGTTTCAGGCAAGCGCGCTGCCGAGTTTCGTGAAGACGTACAGCGCGCCTGTCCCGATTACCGGGAAGCCCTGAAGTCATCGTTGGCACGGCACATCCGCCACATCGACCGTGCATCAGATATGCAGGTCGTCTTTCAACTCAAAGGGAACCACGTGGAACGGGTGGAAGCACAGGGCGGCCCCTACGAGCTTCGACAACCCGTGCGTCGTGCAGTGGCGAACTTCAGTTGTGTCAATGACGGCCAGCAACACCAGCAGTACTCGTTCTTGCTCGTTTTCAAGAACGCCGACGGCATTGAAGTCAATTCACCCATGTCCGCCATGCGCAGGGGCGACGCAATGGTCGCCAAGCGAGACTGAATCCATGTCGCCGGCGCGCACTCAAGCAGTGTCCCGGCGCAGCGTGAACAGCCTCACCCCGAGAGGCACCTCGCTGCACAAGTCACCCGTGCAACGTGCCCTGCGCACACGGACGTAGATCGTTCAAAAAAGCTCGCGCAAAGCCCCGCCGCTCTTTCGGCGGACGCAGGCAAAGTTGCATTCCGTGAACTGGCCGAGTTCCACAATCTTGCTAAGCAAATGTGCGGAGCCCCTCGTTGTCAACCGTCTGCAGCGCGCCTAACTTAGAAGCAGGGCAGCCGGTCGGCAGCCCGGTCTCAAGCACTCAAGGAGCTTCACATGAAACTGAACTCAATGCACCGTCCCCTGGCCCTGCTGGGCCTGATTGTGGCCTCGGCGCTGCCGCTGAGCAGTCAGGCGCAAAACCAGATCGACAGCCGCCTGGACCCGGTCAACGTCACCGCAAATCGTGACATCGCCGCGCCACGGGTCGACGTGTCGCAGACTTGCCCCGATGTGGCGGCGTCGCTGCGGGATTCGCTCGCCGGAATGGTCTATCGCATGGGCGACACCGGCGAAATGAAGGTCGATTTCCAGCTCAAAGGCACCGAGATCGAATCGGTCTCTACGAAGGGCGGGCCCATGGGTTATCGGCAGCCAGTGCGCCGCGCCGTGCGCGAGCTGAACTGCGTCAACGATGGCCAAGCCAACCAGAAGTTCTCCTTCCTGGTTGTCTTCAAGCAGCCCAACGATCTGAACGGCGGCGACGAGGCTGTCGCCCTGCGTGACGCAACCCCTCAGACGCTGGCGATGACGCTCGCCAAGTCGGAGTAGCTACGCCAACCGCTGTGGCCTCCGTGCCGCAGCGGTTTCTTTGGATCAAGCCGACATCGGCGCAGGGCTGCCCAACCAGCGCAGCAACTGCATCAAGGTCGGTGCCTGGGTCTTGCCAAGCAGTTGCCGGACATGAGTGCGCAGCGTGCTCACCTGCACATCCAGCTGCCGAGCAGCCGCCTCAACCGTGAGGCCGTCGGCCAGCAGCAGCAACACATAGCGCTCGGCATTGCTGAGCCGGCATTGGCGGCAAAGCGCTTCGATGCGCGCGCCATGGGCAAGAACGGGTTGGTCGAAATGCACCATCACCAGCAAGCAGCCATCGGGCCACTGCGCCGCCAACGCGACGGCTGGTGCAAGCAGCGAGGCATGAAGCCAAGCAGTTTGCAAGCCAGGCGTAAACCACAGGCCAGCTTGGCGGGCTTGGTCCTCGCCGGTGCTGCGCAGCATTTGCTCCAGCGCCGCCCCTTCGATCTGGCCAACACTCATCAGCCGCTGCGCCGCATGACGTGCCTTGCCGTCCGCAAACAAACGCTCAGCACTCGGGTTGGTGAACACCATCCGCCGGTCAGCCTGCAGCACCATCAACGGCTGAGGCAACACGGTCAACACATGCTCGGCGCGACTGACCATGGTTGTGGGGGCGTAAACACTGATCATGACGATCCTCCTCAAAGCTGACTGCATGGCCCGACGACGTCTGGCACATGCTCGAAAGTTTCGGCGGCGCCTGCTTGGAAATCTATTCACATGACGGCCTAGCTGGTTCAAGCACGCCTGCACCAACGCTCCCCCCCCACGAGCTAAGCCTTTGGTTTAGGCCCGCGCCTGGCAAGGCTGAGTTAACGTAACAGCGGGCTTGATAACAGGGGTTCCGTGATGCGGGTACTTTTGGTGGACGACCATGAATTGATCTGGAATGGCACCCGCCGCCTTCTGGAAAAAGTGGCCCAGGATTTCGATTGGGTTGCCGAACTGCACTACCACGCCGTACGCGATGTTGAAGCCGCCTGCAGCCTGCCTGACGAACGATTCGACCTGATCCTGCTCGACTACCACTTGCCCGGCGTTGAAGGCCTGGAAGCATTGCGCCGGATTCAAGCTCGCTTCGAGGGCGCTATCGTCTGCATGGTGTCGGCTGAGAGCGGCGGCGAGCACATCCGCGCCGTGCTGAGCAGCGGCGCCGCCGGCTTCATCCCCAAGTCGTATGGCGAAGCCGATATGGCCTCGGCCTTGCGCTTGGTGTTGCGCCAAAAGGTCTACGCACCGGCCGAGTTTCTTTTTTCCGAAGAGGTCGTTCGCGGCCGTGAGGCGGACGAGGTACTCACTGAGGACCTGAAGAATTTTCTGCGCAACGAGTTGTCAACCCGGCAGCGCGAGGTGCTGGGCCTGGCGCTGCAAGGCCTGCCCAACAAGGTCATTGCCCGCCGGCTGCAAATCGCCGAGGGCACGGTCAAAGTTCATCTGTCCATGGTCTACCGGGCTCTGGGTGTGAAGAACCGGGTCGGTGCGCTGTGCCGGGTGTTGCAGGCCGATGCGGCCAGTGCTTTGGAATGAGC
>JBBQKT010000063.1:0-12910 GCA_038327205.1 Burkholderiales bacterium
AGCCACCCGCCGAGCGAATTTCGTCCCGAATCAGCGCGTCCAGCATGTTCAGCGCTGGTGCTTGATCAGCCATTGCTCGAACGCCGCAGCAGGCATCGGCTCGCCGATCATTTCGCCCTGCAACTCGTCGCAACCCCAGCCGGCCAGCAAATCCCATTGCGCCTGGTTGCGCACGCCCTCGGCGCTGACATGCAGGCCCAGGCCGGCGGCCATTTGCACGATGGCGCGGGTGATGGCCACGGCCCCGGAATCGCCAGGCAGCTTGGCGACAAAGCTCTGATCGATCTTGAGCTTGTCGAGCGGCAACTGGGTCAGGTGGGCCAGCGAGGTGTAGCCGGTGCCGAAGTCGTCCACCGACACACTCAGGCCCAGCGCCCGCAAGGCGGTCAGGGTGGCGGGCGCGGTGCCGATGTCGTCCATCAACATGCGCTCGGTCAGCTCCAGTTCAAGCCATTCGCCGGGCACGCCCACTTCGGTCAGCACCCGCGCCACCGTCTCGGCAAAGCCGTCGAGCCGGAACTGCATGCGCGACAGGTTGACCGCGATGGGCACGGTGGCCACGCCGCGCGTGTGCCAGTCCAGCGCCTGCCGGGCGGCGGAGCGCATCACCCATTCGCCCAGCGGCAGCATCAGGCGATGGCGCTCGGCCACGTCGATGAAGGCATCGGGGCCGATCAGGCCGCGCTCGGGGTGCTGCCAGCGCAGCAAGGCCTCGGCTCCCATCAGCGCGCCGCCAACAGCGGCCACTTGCGGCTGGAAAAACAGCACGAACTCGCCGCGCTTGATCGCCTGCACGAGCTGGCTTTCAAGCACCAGATCGGCATAGGCCGCCTCGGCCAGTGCGGGCTCGAAGAACTGGTAATTGGCGCGGCCGCGCGCCTTGGCGAGGTACATGGCGGTGTCGGCGTGCTGGATCAGGTCTTCGGCCCGTTCGCCATGCTCAGGGAACATCGCCACACCGATGGACGGCGTGACCGACAGCGCGCGGCCATCGGCCTTGACCGGCACTTCCACCAGGGTCAGCAGCGCATCGAGCACCACGCCCACTTCTTCGCGCGAGTGGATGCCACTGCTCAGCAGGACGACGAATTCATCCCCCCCAAAGCGACCGATCACGTCGGTGCTGCGCAGGGCGCTGCGCAGCCGGTCGGCGACGGTCATCAGCACTTTGTCGCCCTCCAGATGGCCGAGCGAATCGTTGACGCGCTTGAAGTTATCGAGGTCGATGAAGAGCAAAGCCAGGCTCTGGCCCTGCTGCTTCGCTTGTGCCAGGCTGGCCTGAAGGTGCTCCATGAACGCGGCACGGTTGAGCAGATGGGTCAGCGAGTCGTGATGGGCGAGGTTGTGGATGCGGGCCTGGTCGGCGATGCGGTCACGGATGTCGCGCACGATGGTCATGCGCAGGCGCTTGCCGTGGCGCTCGATCGAGCGAACGATGAATTCGCAGGGAATGCGCGTGCCGTCCTTGTGGATGATGGCGGTCTCGTACGCGGTCTCGCGGCCCTCCGTCATTACCTGCGTGACCTTGTCCACCTGATCGGGGGCAACAAAATCGAGCGCTGGCCGGCCGATCATTTCATCAAGCCGGTAGCCCCCCAGGGCGCACAGCGGCGGGTTGGCATCGGTCACCACACCGGCCTGGTGGAACAGGACGCCCTCGACCGAGGCCTGCATGAACTTGCCCAGTCGCTCCTCAGACTCGCGCGCGGCAGTTTCGGCCCGGCGGTGTTTGGTGATGTCGGTAATAAGCACGCAACTGGCCAGCGGCTCGCCGTCATCGCCGAGCTGTGGAATCAGATTGACCTCGATCCAGCGCGGTGCGCCCACAGCATCCGGCAAATAGCGCTCGTAGGTGACAGGGCGGCGCCTCAGCAACACCTGGTCCACCTGGGGCTGGATCTCGTCGGCAGCTTGCTTGCCGATCACCTCGGCAAAAGTGCGGCCGACGATCTCGCTTTGATCGAAGCCAAAGGTCTGCGCATAAGCCCGGTTGGCGAACAGGCAGCGGCGGCTGGTAGCGTCATACAGCGCGATCAGAGCGGGCACGCTGTCGGCCAGCAGGCGCATTTGGCGCAACTGGTTGGCCAGGGCCAGGTCGCGGCTCATTGCGGCACCGCCGACTGCGCCAAGGTGTCGCGCGCCAGGCACAGATCGGCCCAGGCGCCCGCCTTGTCAGTCGGGCTGCGCAGCAGGTAGGCCGGGTCGTAAGTGACGATGACCGGCACGCCTTCATAGCGATGCACGCGGCCACGCAGCTTGCCCACGGGCTCGGCACTGCCCAACAGGGCCTGCACGGCGAAGGAGCCCATCGCCAGGATGATTTGCGGCTGCACCTGGGCGATCTGCTGCTGCAAATAGGGTGCTGCCCCGTCAGCGGGTGCGCCGGACTTCAGGACGTGGGTCAGAAAGGCTTGGCTGGCGGGCGCACCACCCGCCGTGCTCCGGCTCAGGCCGATGGCGCGCAGCATGTTGTCGAGCAGGCGCCCGGCATCACCGGTGAACGGCTGGCCACCCGCCGCATCCGGCGCGCTTTGCGGCTCGCCGACCACCATCCAATGAGCGAGTTGGGTGTTATTGCTCGCGGCAGGCTGCTCTCGGATTTCTCGCTTCGGAACAGGCGTGGCTGGCGGGTTGACGGGCTCTGGCGGCGCAGCCGTCAGGATCACAGCCAAAGCAGGCTCGCTCCACACCCGCAGCCCCATCGCCTCCAGCATCCCGCGCTGCCGCGCGTCCCACGTCATAAAGCCACCGCCAAGCTCATCAACACGGCGTCCTCACGCCCGCCTGGCAGCGCAGGATCGGCGGGGTAATAGCCGCGCCGCAGCCCCACTTCGGCGAATCCATAGCGCGCATAAACGGCGCGAGCGCGCTGATTGCTGACCCGTACCTCCAGCCACAGCTGGCCGCAGCCACGGGCCCGGCACAGCTGGCACACCTCATCCAGCAGCCTGCGCGCCAGGCCTCGGCCATGCCACTCGGGGGCCACGGTGATGTTGAGCAGGTGCATCTCGTCCACCCCCTTCATCGCCAGGAAGTAGCCGAGCAAAGTGTCTTCTGCATCGCGCAGCACAAAGGCTTCGTAGGCCGCGGCAATGGAGTCAATGAAATTGCCATACGTCCAGGGCACGGCATAGGCCCGCTGTTCGATGGCCAGCACCTCGGCCAGGTCGGCACTGCCCATCGCCATCAGCTGCGGCGCGGGCTGGATCGGCAAGGCGCTCATACCGGCACGACCGCCAGGGCCAAACGCGCGGCCAGTCGCTCGGCCGTCGTTTGCGCCACCTTGTCACGCACATAAACCGGCAAAGCGGTAGCGGCATCCATCGCCTCGCCCCGCGCCCAGGCTTGTTCGGCCAGCACCGCGATGGCGGCAGCGCGTGAGACGGTGCTGGGCCAGCGACGTGTGGGCGTGCCGAGCTGATCGGCAAACACGTTCAGCGCCGATCCAGCCACCGCCGCCGGGCTCTGCCAATGGCTGATCAACGCGGCCGGGCTGTACAGCGCGGGCGCGTCGACGGTGATCCAGGCTGCGCCATCAAAACAATAGGCCCCGGCGTAAATTTCACCAATCCGGGCATCCATGGCCACCCAGATCGGCCCGTCCAAGGGTGCACCTGCAGCGGCAGCCTGCTGGCGCGCGTCTTCAGCCACGATCATCAGGCTGTCCATGGCAAGCACAGGCTTGCCGGCCCCGAAGGCAAGGCCCTGCGCGACCGCACAGGCCGTGCGCAAACCAGTGAAGGCACCGGGCCCACGCCCGAAGGCGATGGCATCAACCTCAGCGAGGTTCAGGCCCGCTCGGGCGAGCAGGGCCAGCGTCTGCGGCACCAGCCGGGCCGAAGCCTGCGCGCCGCCCGGCTCGTCAATAAAAATACGTCCCGACGGGCTGGAAACCGACACCGCCATCTGGTCGGTTGAGCTATCGAGAGCCAGCAAAATTGTCATCGGTCAAGTGTAAGCGCGGGCATGAAAAACCCGGCGCTGGGCCGGGTCTGTCAAAGGTCGGGGGCGGTGCGGTTCAGAACGGGTTGTTCTTCGCCCGCGTCAGCGCCAGTGCGCCGATCCGTGCTTGCCCAGCCGGGCTCAACAGGACGTCGGTCGCCCACAGCCAAGTGGCGCTGTTGCCATCGGTGACCAAGGTCTTGCTCGTGCAGTCCTGCACCGCGACGGTCGTCAGGCAGACCGCATCGACCACATTGGCGTAGCCAAAGGCCGCCGAGAAACGAACAATCGCCTGGACCGATTCATCGGCCAGCACCAAGCCGATCAAGCGACCATCGTTGATGATGGTCAACCGCATGGCGGTGTTGAACTCGGTGGTCAGGGTGCTCAGCAAGGCAGCGCGGTCGATATCGGTCTTGGCGGCCTTTTCTTTCAGCGCGAAGGGCGTGACGCCCATGTCCGGCACGGTAGCGACGATGACACGCCCACCAGCATTGGCGATGCGGTTGATTTGGTCGCCCAGGGCACGACCACGCGCCTTCGCGGCATCGACCAGGCTGGATTGGCTTTGGGCCGGGAACTGCCCGTACAGCTCCAGCACATCGTTGGCACCGACCAAAATTGTCGCCAGATCCTTAGAGCCAAAACTGCTGACCGAGAAATGCGCATCGATCTTGGCCTTCACATCGGCCACCTTGGCACCCGGCGTGGCATACATCAGCCCGGTCGGCGCAGCCAGATTGCTCGGGTTGCACTGCGCAAAGGTCAGGCCAAAACCGTCAGCCACCGTTTGCACCCAGATCGGGTCCACCACGCAGGACGGCAGCAAGGTCGTGGCATCGAGGCCATTGACGGTGTATTTTTTGCCTTGTGCCGTGATGACACTGGTCTCATCGCCAAACGCCATGATGCGAGTCGGTGCGAAGGGCTCGATCTGCGAAGTGCCACCGCCGCAAGCACTCAATATTGCGGCTACCGTGGCCACGGTCAGCAGCGCACGACCCAAATGACGGCTCACGCGGCGGCTCGCGCCATGCTTCAAACTTTTCATGAACATTCCCAAACTTCCATCACCCTGAAACAGGCTCGCTAAAAGCCGCAGCGGCGCGGGACAAACGGTCTCGGACCCCGTCCCATTCCGCCGCTTGCGGCGCACTCTCAATCCAGATTTGCTGCGCACCCGCCGCGTCCAGTTCGCGCAACACAGCGAACAACTCGTGCGCGGCAGCCCCTGCGTCATCGGGCATGCGGCGATGCCAGGTCTTGCCAGCCGCACCGGTCAACACCGTCGTGCGCGAATATACCGCCACCCCCGGCGGCCATTGTTTCGCCAATATTTCGGCCAAGGCCGGGGTGTCAAGCAGACGCACCGTGGCGCGTGGCGCGTAATGGGCGGCCAAGGTGCCGGAGGCGCGGGGCGCGGGGCCGTCCTGGGCCGTGTCGCTGTCGGTCAGCGGCTCACCGGCTGCAGCTTCAAGTGCCGCCAAGGTCAACACCCCCGGCCGCAGCAGCACCGGTCGTGCACGGCTGCAATCGACGATGCTGGATTCGATGCCCAGCTCGCAAGGGCCGCCGTCCAGAATCATCAAACCCGCCTCGAACTCATCGGCCACATGGGCCGCCTGCGTGGGGCTGACGCGGCCAAACCGGTTGGCGCTCGGCGCGGCCACGCCGCGCACACCCAGGTCCCGTGCCGCCGCAAGCAAGGCACGTGCGACCGGGTGTGCCGGGCAGCGCAGCCCGATGCTCCCCTGCCCGCCGGCGGCGGCGGCGGCGACCCCGGCGGCGCGCGGCACGATGACGGTCAGGGGGCCGGGCCAGAACGCGTCCATCAAACGACGCGCCACCGGCGGCAGCTGGGCCGCAAAGTGGGCGGCATCCGCTGCGTCGAGGACATGAACAATCAGTGGGTGGTCGGCGGGGCGGCCTTTGGCAGCGAAGATCTTGGCGACAGCCGCATCGTCATCGGCGCGCGCGCCGAGGCCATAGACCGTCTCGGTCGGCAGGGCAACCAGCTCACCCTCAGCCAAGGCCTGGGCCGCTTCGGCG
Organism: Burkholderiales bacterium; assembly: GCA_038327205.1. Taxonomy (GTDB): domain Bacteria; phylum Pseudomonadota; class Gammaproteobacteria; order Burkholderiales; family Burkholderiaceae_C; genus Paucibacter_A. Next base: position 5,992 of record JBBQKT010000063.1, read on the forward strand.
ATGGCCAGCGGGTCATGTCCGTCGAGCACCATTGCCATTCACCAATCCGTCGGCAAGCCGAGCAAGCCAGCCGCCTGTCGCGCCAGGGCCTCGGCCTCGACGGCGGTGTCTGCCGTGATGTTCAAATGCCCCATCTTGCGGCCCAACCGGGCGTCGGACTTGCCATACAAATGCAGGTGCGTGCCGGGCAGGGCCAGCACGGCAGCCCAGGCGGGAGTGCGCTGATTGCCAGCAGCGTCAAACCAGACATCACCGAGCAAGTTGAGCATCACGACCGGCGAGTGCAGGCGCGGCGGGCGCAGCGGCAGGCCGGTCATCGCGCGCACCTGCAGGTCGAATTGCGACACATCACAAGCATCCATCGTGTAATGCCCCGAGTTGTGCGGCCGCGGGGCCATTTCATTGACGATCAACCGGCCGTCCCGCAGCACAAAAAATTCGACGCACAGCACACCCACATAGTCCATCGATGCGGCGATGCGAGCCGCCGAGGCCAAGGCTTCGGCCTGTAGCGCAGCGCTGGCAGAAGGTGCTGGCACTTGGGTGACGGCCAGGATGCCGTCACGGTGCAAGTTCTGCTGCACCGGAAACTGCACGATCTCACCGGCCGCGTTGCGCGCGCTGAGCACAGACAGCTCCAGCGCCAAAGGCAGCAACTGCTCCAGCACGCAAGGCACCTGTTTGAGCTGCGCCCAAGCGGCAGCCAGTTCTGCCCGGCTCGTCACCCGTGCTTGGCCTTTGCCGTCATAGCCCATGCGAGTCGTTTTCAGGATGCCGGGCAACAGCGCCTCGGGCACAGCCTTCAAATCGGCCTCGGCCGTGATCAGGGCGTAAGGCGCGCAGGCGACACCACTGGCTGCGAAGTGGGCTTTTTCAGCGGCGCGGTCCTGGCAAATGGCGACGGCACTGCCGGCCGGTGCCACCGCCGTGCTCAGCGCAAGCCGAATCAAGGCGGCAGCCGGGACGTTCTCAAATTCAGTGGTGACCGCCGCGCAGGTGACGGCGAGCTGATCGAGCGCGGCCGGGTCCGAATAGTCGGCGCGGATGTGCTCGTGAGCGACAGCACCTGCCGGGCTGGCAGCGTCGGGATCCAACACCACCGTGCGGTAGCCCAGGCTCTGTGCGGCGTGGACAAACATCCGACCCAGCTGTCCACCGCCCATCACACCGAGGCAAGCCTGGCCTGGCAACAGCACGGGCCACACTGATCGGCCGGTCATCCGACCAAATCCTGAGTCATCGCCCGCGCCACTTCGGTCTGCCGAGCGCGGTAAGCCGTTAATTTGTCGCGCAGCGCAGCATCGACGTTGGCCAACATCGCCACCGCGAACAAGGCTGCATTGGCCGCACCGGCCGTGCCAATCGCGAAGGTAGCCACCGGCACACCCTTGGGCATCTGCACGATGGAATGCAGAGAATCAACGCCCTGTAGATGGCGGCTTGCCACCGGCACGCCAAGCACCGGCACGATGGTTTTGGCGGCCAACATGCCGGGCAGATGAGCGGCACCGCCGGCGCCCGCAATGATGGCCTGCAAGCCGCGCAGGCCGGCACTTTCGGCATAGGCGAACATATCGTCCGGCATGCGGTGGGCGGAGACCACACGGGCTTCAAAAGCGATGCCGAACTCGGCGAGAATATCGGCGGCGTGCTTCATGGTGTCCCAGTCGCTGCTGGAACCCATGACCACCCCTACCAAGGGAGAATTGTTCGGGGACGCGCTAGTCACGGCGGCTCGCTCCACAGGCTACAAAGCCTTGAATTGTAGGCGGCGACCACCATTTGCCCCTTCTGCTCTGCGTCGCATTGAAAGCCATGATTGATATCACCCTCCAGAACTTTGAAACCGAACTGATCCAGGGCTCGCAACAGCAGCCGGTATTGCTGGACATCTGGGCACCATGGTGCGGCCCCTGCCGCACGCTGGGCCCGATGCTTGACAAGTTGGAAGCTGCCTATGCGGGCCGTTTCCGTCTGGCCAAGCTGAACAGCGACGAAGTGCCCGAAATCGCCACCCAGCTGAGCGAGATGTTCGGTGTACGCAGCATTCCGTTTTGCGTGATGTTCGTGGGTGGCCAGCCGGTGGACGGCTTTGTCGGTGCCGTGCCCGAAGCACAGATCCGCGAATTCCTCGACAAGCATGTGCCGCCGGGTGCAGAAGCGTCGGCCGCAGAAGAAGCTGATGTGGTCGTTGACGACGGCGACCTCGAAGCCGCCCTGACCCGTTTGCAAAATACGGTCGAGGCCGAACCGACCAATGATGCGGCGCGTTTCGACTACGTCAAGGCACTGCTGGAATTGGGGCTGTTGCACGACGCGAAAGCCGCGTTCGCCCCGGTGGCGGCCAAGGCCGCCGACACGATCACGCCGCACGCCCGCTTCGCCGCCTTGGCACATTGGCTGGCGGCCTTCGACCGGGTGGCACTGGGACTGGATACCGCCGCCCTGCAGGCCGCTGTCGCCACCAACAAACGCGATTTCGAGGCCCGCTTCGCCCTGGCTCAGGACTCGATGACGGGCCAGCGTTTTACCGAAGCGATGGACGATTTGCTCGAAATCATCATGCGGGACAAGGCTTGGAATGGTGAACTGGCGCGCAAAACTTATGTGGCGATTCTTGAATTGATGAGCAAACCGCTCTCCAAACCTGCCACGACCGAAGCAAAAGGGACGTTGGAATTGGCCGGCCGCGCGGTCGTCACCCCCAGCGACCCGGTTGTCGATCAATACCGCCGCAAGCTGAGCATGTCGTTGTTCTGATCGGGCTGGCTTGATACCCCTCAGCGCGGCAACAACCCTGATTGATTCAGTGCCTCGGCCATAACGGCTTGCTGGACGGCAAATTCACGCCACTCTTCGGCCGCCTTGGCGGCATGCCGCTCGGCCGAAGCCGTGTCACCCAAGGCCGCAAAAACTTGCGCGAGTCGGCTGTGCGTGGCGGCACGGTCGTCGATATCGCAACTGGGATCTAGCTCCAGCTCCGATTCGCGTGCTTGCAGCAAAGCGTGCTCATGCTGGCCGGTGTTGACACGGCACCAAGCCAGATCAGCCAACATGCTGCTTCCCAGCCGCGACAAGCCGGCCGACATGGTCTGCGGCAAATGGCTTTCAAACAGCGACCGCGCCTGCTCAAACTCCCCATCTACCGTCAGCACCTGGGCACGCAGAACGGCAGTGAGATGGGGATTGACCGATCCACCGACCGCCGCGTCATAGTGCTTGACGGAATCTGCCCCCAGGAGCAAACCGATCTTGCCTATCACCACATTGGCCAAGGACTCTCGCCGAACTTGCGCCGTGCGCATCTCCGCCATGTTGTACATCAGCGCCGACATGGCGGCCTCATCCCCATCAGCCACCGCATGCCGCTTCGCAGCCTGATACCAAGTCTGCGCCGGCTTCACCAACCCTGCGTATTGATGCGCCAAACCAATCACCATACAAAGCCGGTAACGTGCGCCGTGGTCATCCAGAGCGGCGAGCGCATCACACTCACGCGCACAACGCAGCATTTCATCGGGTTGGTTGCGCATGTGCGCAACTTGCGCGAGCCAAGCCGTACTGAGCGCGATCAACGACGTCATATTGAGATGGCGAGCGATTGTCAACGCACGAGCAATTTTGTCTTTTGTGTCACCACTGAAATCCAAGTAGTAGCTCATCAGCCCTTCAGCGAAATGCAACCAAGCACCCAACTCAGGGCTAGGATGCTGGAAGGCGAGTTGGTGCAAGGCTGTCAGCTGCTCACGTGCGGCAGTGGAGTGCCCATGGCGGGCAAACAGCAAGGCACGTTGTACCTGCAGGCACGACTTGGACCCCAAATCCGTTGCCGCAGCGATTTCGGCATCCAGTCGCTTGACCAATCGGCTTTTGACGCTGGCGATGCTCATGCTGCTGTCAAGCGCTGCAGTGCTTCACGGTACTTGGCAGCCGTCTTGCTGATGACGGCCTCGGGCAGAACGGGTGCGGGTGCGGTCTTGTCCCAAGGTCGACCGTCAATCTGCGCTTGCTCCAGCCAATCACGCACGAACTGCTTGTCAAAACTCGGGGGATTCCGCCCTTCGGCATAAGTTTCGACCGGCCAGTAGCGCGACGAATCGGGCGTCAGCACCTCATCCATCAGGGTCAGCGTGCCGTCCACATCCAGACCGAACTCAAACTTGGTGTCGGCAATGATGATGCCCTTTGTCAGGGCGAAGTCGGCGGCGCGCTGGTACAGCGCGATCGAGATATCGCGAACGCGCGTCGCAAGGTCAATGCCGATGATCTCGACCATGCGCTCGAAGGAGATGTTCTCGTCGTGATCGCCCATATCCGCCTTGGTGGCCGGCGTGAAGATCGGGGCGGGCAACTTGCTGGCATTCTTCAGGCCCGCGGGCAGCTTGACACCGCAGACTTCGCCGCTCACCTGGTACTCCGTCCAGCCGCTGCCGGCCAAATAGCCCCGCACGACCGCCTCCACAGGCAGGGGCTTGAGCCGCTTCACCAACATCGAGCGATCTCTGACCTGCGCCTTTTCAGCGTCGGTCGTGACGACCGACAGAGGGTCATCGCCGGTTAAATGGTTCGGCACGATACCGTCCAGCTTGTCGAACCAGAACAGCGCCATTTGCGTCAACAGTGCGCCCTTGCCGGGGATAGCCTCGCCCATGATGACGTCAAAGGCCGACAAACGGTCGCTGGCCACCATCAGGATGCGGTCACTCCCAACGGCATAGTTCTCCCGAACTTTGCCACGGGCAATCAAAGGGAGTGAGGTCAGCGAAGATTCGAGCAGGGCAGCGATAGTCATGGCGACAGCGGTTCAATCCAGCGAAAGCCCTGGAGTTTAGGCGTCAACAACGCATTAACGCAGCACCATCACTGCACCACCTGACGCAATTCGCCCCGCGCGTAGGCCGCAGCCACATCAATCAGGCTGCGCGGCTTGATCTTGCTTGCTTGGCCTTCGCAGCCGAACTCGCGGTAGCGCTGCAAGACGATCTTCTTGGCTGCCTCGCGCGCGGGCTTCAAGAAATCACGTGGGTCGAACTTCGACGGGTTTTCAAACAGATACCGACGCACCGCTGCCGTCATTGCCAACCGGATGTCGGTGTCGATATTGATCTTGCGCACGCCGTACTTGATCGCCTCCTGAATCTCTTCAACGGGCACGCCATAGGTCTCCTTCATATCGCCGCCGAACTCGCGGATCTCGGCCAACAAGTCCTGCGGCACGCTGCTGGAGCCATGCATCACCAGATGGGTGTTCGGGATGCGGGCGTGGATGTCCTTGATGAGGCTGATGGCCAGGATGTCACCGGTGGGCTTGCGGGTGAACTTGTAGGCACCGTGGCTGGTGCCGATGGCAATGGCCAGCGCGTCGAGCTGGGTGCGGTTGACGAAATCGGCCGCTTGCTCGGGATCGGTCAGCAACTGGTCATGCGTCATCGTCGCCTCGGTGCCGTGGCCGTCTTCCTTGTCGCCCTTCATCGTTTCCAGCGAACCCAGGCAGCCCAGTTCGCCCTCGACCGTGACGCCCAAGGCATGGGCCATATCGACGACCTTGCGGGTCACGTCGATGTTGTAGTCGTAGCTGGCGATCGACTTGCCGTCGGCTTCCAAGGAGCCGTCCATCATCACGGAAGAAAAGCCCAGATCGATCGCGCCGCGGCAGATCTCGGGGCTCTGGCCATGGTCCTGATGCATCACGATGGGCACATGCGGATAAGCCTCAACGGCAGCCTGAATCAGATGCTTCAGAAACGCCTCACCGGCGTATTTACGCGCCCCGGCACTGGCTTGCATGATGACCGGTGCACCCACCTCGTCGGCAGCCGACATGATGGCCTGCACCTGTTCGAGGTTGTTGACGTTGAAGGCAGGAATGCCGTAACCGTGCTCGGCGGCATGGTCGAGCAGTTGACGCATTGAAACGAGGGCCATGGGGGAGTCTCCAACAAAGTTAAAAATTCTGTGAACGGCGGCTGTAACCACGCCGTAACTCTGTTGAATTCTACGGGGCAGCCCTTGCATTTAGGCTGTTCGCTGGGCTTTATCAAGGTTTTGCCAGGCCCAAATCACCCGACACTCAGCGCATGACACGTCTTGCCCTTGACCAATTGACGCTCTGGATCACCGCTGCGGCGGGCGAGCATTCGCATGATCTGGCAGCCCATCTCGAAGAGCGTACCGGGGCCAGCCGCCGTGCTGCGCTGGCCGCATTGCGCCGCCTGGTCGACGCGCAGTGGCTGAGCCGCAGTGGCAGCGACCGCAGACCGGTTTACGCAGCCGGCGCTTTGCGCCAGGTGGCACGCAGCTACACCCTGTTCGGCCTGCAGGAAGACCTGCCCTGGCAACGCGATTTCGCGCCGCATTTCGCCCTGCCGCCGGCCGTCGCCCGAATGGTCCAACATGGCTTCACTGAACTGGTCAACAACGCGGCCGACCACAGCGGCGGCAGCAGCGTGACCGTCTCGCTGCGCCAGACGCCCAGCCATGTGCAGTTGCTGGTCAGCGATGACGGCTGTGGCGTGTTCGACAAGATCTGCGCGGCCTTTGACATCCAGGACGCACAACACGCGATGCTGGAGCTCAGCAAGGGCCGACTGACCAGCCAGCCCGCGCAGCACACCGGCCGCGGCCTGTTCTTCAGCGCCCAGCTGGCTGATGTGTTCGACATTCATGCCAACAACACCGCCTTTCAACGCCGCGCCTGGGAAACCAGTGGCTGGAAGGCTGGCAAGCCGATGCCGCGCCAAGGCAGCTCGATCTATATGGCTATCGCGCTGGACACCAAGCGCACGCTCGATCAGGTGCTGGAAGCCTGGAGCCTCGACGGCACGGGCATCGATTTCGACCAGACGGTCATAGCCCTGCGACTGCTTGCCGGACCGGGCCAGCCCCTCGACTCCCGCGCCCAAGCCCGCCGTGTCGCGGC